>DLEF01000039.1 GCA_002481545.1 Cyanobacteria bacterium UBA7753
CCTATCACGTCAGATTTGTAACCAGATATGGAAGATACTTTTTAAGGATTCTTTTGTAACAATTTCGTAATAATCAATAGAAATATCTACGACTTACGCGGGGAAAGTATGGTGCGATGTTTCGCACCAAATTCTTTACGTTGTTATTGTTTGTCTATATTTATATTATTTTTAAAATAAAATTTATCGTTTGATATTCAATAATGAAACGGTGCGAAACATCGCACCATACTCTTATACCCATCGAATATATTTTTTATGATAAAACTCTTTCACTTTGTGGTACTATATTATTAGATGACAACTTCATTAAACTGCCCTGTTTATATACAGGTGAATGTGTAGAAGTCGTCATTATTTTATCTCATAAATGTAAAAGAGACTTATGACTATTCATAAGTCTCTTTTAAACTCTTAGCGCCTTAGTGCCCTACTGCCTTAGTATCCTTACTTAATATAGAAATCAGCATTTACTCTTGAATACAAAGTCTTAGTCCCGACTTCTATATTTACGCTGTTACCTTCGGCAGAGGCTGAGTCCATTGCTCCGACAGCTGCAGATTTTGCCATAAGCATCATTCTCGGGTAAGATGAACCGCCTGACATTGAGCAGGAACCGTTTACATTTTTAATTCCAGTGATTACTCCGCCCAAAGCTGCTGCCATAGAATCAGCCTGTTTTCTTGCCTTTTTGGCTGTTTCAGCCAACAGCTTGTTGCATTCATTGTCATACTTAGATACGGAATAAGATATGTTGTTTACGGCTGTCGCACCGTCAGCGGTTGCCGTATCAATCATCTTTCCGACTTCCGTTATTTTCTTTGTATGGATTTTAACATTGTTTGTTACCTGATAATAGTCCAATGTTCTTTTGTTATTGTTGTTATATCTGTAAACAGGATTAGCACTGTAGTTTGATGTTTTTATGCTATCGCCGTTTGTCTGATCGATAGCTTTTTTCAAATCTTCGTAAACTTTGCCCGAAATTCTTTTGTTTTCCGCAACGGCTTTTTGCATAGAATCCTTTGAAGTTGTAACGACTTCTATACTGAAATCTACTCTGTCAGGGACAAGTTCAACTTCTGATGATACATTGACTGAAATATATCCTTGTTCAGGAACTGCCATAGCCTTGTTAACCCCGATTAACATAGTGAATACAGCCACTAATGCTATAATTGTCTTTTTCATAAATACCTCCGAAATTTATACCAATACTTTTCTATAAATATAACACAAACCTTTAAACAAATAATGTATCGGTGCGAAACATCACATCCATTCAAGTAAAAAATTATCAACTCTGCACTTTTAACTTTGCGCTCTATTAGTCGAAGGGATACTTTAATCTACCGAAATATACATTTACACATTTACCCCAAATAAAAAACCACTTTTGGAAAAGTGGTGTGTGTGAAAAATTATAGGGAAAATTATAGGGAAAAATTATATTTTAATCTTGTTTAAGGATATTTACTGCCTTATGAGAACAGTTTGAATGTCCTTTCCGTATTGTCTTTCGCAACGGTTTTCAAAGTCTCGATTTCCTCTTTGCAGGCACTTCTTTCTGTTTCCAATGCTGCGAGGTCTGTATCGTACTTTTTATCCTTTGCATCAATACGTTTCATATCAGCTTCGTATTGAGCTTCAGCTTTTTTGAGGTTAGTTTCGTCGTCGATTTCTCTCAAACCGGTGTTAGTAGCAACGCTGGTAATTTCATTATCAATAAATTCGTTGAAATTAGTATCGGATGATTGTTTTTGTCCGCCGCTGTTTTTAGCAAGGACAAATACACCTGTTTTGAGTAAGTTTTCCAATACAGCACTTGTTAATTTACAATTAACAGTACCCATAGAAGTTGCATTATCGGCATTTTCTTGAAATTCACTATATGTTGTTGTTCCGCCGTTTTCAGTAACATAGTACAAGTGGAAACCTGCATTCGTTAAATCAGCGTAACTGCTAATATCTTTATAAGTTGTAGCACCATCGGTAGTGATACCTTTGTACTGCACTTTCAATGCATCAAGGGCATCTTCGTATTCTTCATAAACTTTATTGGATTCATTAGCCAACTGCAATTTCATTGCCTCCAATCTTTGAGCTTTATACTCAAGCTGGTGCATTCTTGCAGTGATATGAAGAAGTCTTGCTTGTGATGATGATAAACCCATTTTAAGTCCTTTTTCGTTCCTGTGTCATGCATGACGGCATTTTCAGTCAAAACTTTAGCTTTTTTATTCAATATTTTACAAAACTTTACATTCGGGTTTTAAGCAAAAGTTATTGATAGTGTATAATTAAATATAAGAATATTTTTATAGGGGAATATTGATGGGAATATATGAAGAATTAAAAGCGAGAGGGCTTATTGCTCAAGTAACGGATGAAGATAAGATTAGAGACTTAATAAATAAAGGCGGAGCAAAATTCTATATAGGGTTTGATCCGACGGCAGATTCGTTACATGTAGGGCATTTCATGGCACTATGCTTAATGAAAAGATTACAAATGGCAGGGAACAGACCTGTTGTATTAGTCGGCGGAGGAACGGGATATATCGGCGATCCTTCGGGACGTACGGATATGCGCTCCATGATGACGCCTGAAACAATCCAACATAACTGCGAATGTTTCAAAAAACAAATGGAAAGATTTATCACTTTCGGCGACGACGCAGCAATAATGGTTAACAATGCCGACTGGCTTTTAAAACTAAATTATATAGAGCTTTTGAGAGATGTCGGAGCATGTTTCTCGGTAAATAACATGCTTAGAGCCGAATGCTACAAGCAAAGAATGGCAAAAGGGTTAAGTTTCTTGGAATTTAACTATATGATTATGCAGGCATATGACTTCTTATATTTGCATAATCATTACGGATGTAATATGCAATTCGGAGGCGACGACCAATGGAGCAACATGCTTGCGGGAACAGAGCTCATAAGAAGAAAAACAGGCGATGACTCTTATGCAATGACAATAACACTTCTTTTAAACAGCGAAGGAAAGAAAATGGGCAAAACTGCCAAAGGTGCTGTATGGTTAGATCCGAATAAGACGACTCCGTTTGAATTTTATCAATATTGGAGAAATGTTGACGACGCTGACGTTATGAAATGTTTTAAGATGTTAACTTTCTTACCGATCGAACAAATAGAAGAGATGGAACACTGGGATGATTCGCGTATAAACGAAAAGAAAGAAATTTTGGCTTATCAGTTAACAGAACTTGTCCACGGAAAAGAAGAGGCAGACAAGGCAAAAGCAACTTCTAAATCAATCTTTTCAGGCGGCGGTGACAGCGAAAACATGCCAACGGCGGAAATCAGTGCCGACCTATTCAATGAGGATAAAATAACTGTCGTAAACCTCGTTGTAGCATGTGGATTTGCAGGCAGTAAAGGAGAAGCAAAACGTCTTATTCAACAAGGCGGAGTATCGGTTGATAACGAAGTTGTATCGGCGTTGGATAAAACCTTCACTAAAGATGAACTTTCAAAAGGTGTTGTAGTCAAGAAAGGGAAAAAACACTTTAAGAAAGCGGTGCTTAAGTAAGATACTAAGGCAGTAAGGGGCTAAGGCACTAAGTTAGTACAAAGTTCAAAGTTAAAAGTGCAGAGTCAATGATAAACTTATAACTTTTAACTTTTCACTCATAACTTGAGAAGTAGGGTGCGATGTTTCGCACCAATTAAAAAATCGTAGAAGTATGGTGCGGTCACTACCGCACCGACGAAATAAAATAAAAAGGAATATAAAATATGATATTAGTAACGGGCGGAGCAGGATACATAGGAAGTCATTGTGTGTTATCACTTCTTGAAAAAGGTGAAGACGTTGTCGTTTTTGACAGCTTAGAGCTCGGACACCAAGAAACTGTTGACACATTGAAGCTCAACTTCCCTAAAAATTTTATTGATTTTATAAAAGGGAACCTGCAGAATTACGACGAAATTAATGAAGTTTTCAATCTCCATAAAATCGATGCGGTTGTCCATTTTGCAGCATTCTCGCAAGTCGGAGAATCAGTAAAAAACCCGCAGAAATACTATTTCAATAATGTTTACGGCTCGTTAAACCTGTTCAAGGCTATGCTTGAACACGATGTCAAGAAGATTGTATTTTCATCTACTGCCGCAACATACGGCGAACCCGAATATATCCCAATAGATGAAAAACACCCTCAAAACCCAATCAATCCGTACGGAAATACGAAATTAATGATTGAGCGTATTTTGGATGACTATGATAAGGCTTACGGACTAAAAAACGTACGTTTAAGATACTTTAACGTAGCGGGAGCGGATGAAAAAAGCAGAATAGGGGAATGGCATGAGCCTGAAACCCACTTAATCCCGAATATTTTAAAATCAACTTTCTCCGGCGGAAAAACCTTCCAAATGTTCGGAACGGATTACAATACCGTAGACGGAACATGCGTCAGAGATTATATCAATGTTGAGGACTTAATCAATGCCCACCTGTCGGCGTTGGATTATTTGAATAACGGCGGAGAAACAAACTATTTTAACCTTGGCACAACCGACGGCAACAGTGTAAAACAGGTATTTACGGCATGCGAAAAAGTCACGGGCAAAGACATACCGGTAGAGGTAAAAGGCAGAAGAGCGGGCGATCCTGCAAGTCTTGTTGCCGACAACAAAAAAGCAAAAGAAGTCCTTAAATGGACTCCTGACAAGACATTAGAAGACAGCGTAAAATCAGCTTACAAATGGGAAAAAGTATTGCAAGAACGACTCGAAAGACAGGCTAAATAATCAGTCGTCTTCTTTAATCACTTTGAAACTCGGGCTGTTATGCAGTCCGCCGATTGTTGCAAACCTGTCTTCTTCGGCGAAATCTTCTATCAGCCTAAAAAAGTCTTTGATATACAGATTTTTTGTATTGACGCATGTAAATCCGTTTTCTTCAAAATAGACTTTTTGAGCCTCGTTTGTATTAACATAATTTTTGAGTTTAACATACATCTTGAAATGTCGTGTACGTCTCAAGATTTCTCTTGTAGCAAAACTCAAAATCGTTTCAAAATCCACGTCATAGCCTATTGAATAGTTAAAATCGACAATGTAGTTTGTATTATCGGCGGTTGCTATTTTAAAATATGCGATAATTCTTGATATATCGGAGTCTTCAACAACATATCTGTATTCCGTCGCATACCTTAAGCCCGACAGATTGGATTCGTAAAACTCTTTTTCCTCTCTCAAAAGGGTAGGTTTATAGTATTGAATAACGGAGTCGTTATAAATATCTGCGACTTCTTTGACGTCGGAGTTTTTAAAGCGTCTGTACTTCATATTCCGTTTTTTCTTGAAACTCTGTTTTTTAGCCTCCCAAATCTGTTCATTTGCGCATTGTCTGAACCCGCATGAATTAATCAATTTTTGGGAGAGTTCATAATATTTATCATCAACAAGAATAAAGAACGTATGCGCTCCCATAGCTCCATATTGGGATACAACAAATTCTATCAACTGTTGAGCGACTTCATAATGATTTTCGAGAAAAAACAGCTGTGAAATATTTATTTTATAAGGATTACCGCTGAAAGTATTAACTGTAATAAGCCCCAGTGTGCGTTTCCCTTCTGTCAAAAGGTAAGATTCACTGAATAATTTGTATTTAAGAGGCAGATAATATTGTAAATGCCCCGGCAGTCCGTGAGTCAAAATATCAATAAAGAGGTTGTCATCCTCGGTATTCAAAAACGGGCGTAATTCCTTGAGTTTAGGCTTATCAAAAAAATTTAACTTCCGAATCTTACTCATATAGAAATTATAGCGATTTTGCAAACAAAATTCAATATAAAAATTTGTACGCAAAATAAATGTAGGATTAATTTGGGCGGATAATTTTATAAAAAAAGGTTATTAATATATGTAAGGACAAACCCTCATCCTGCATTTGTACGGCTCCTATGTCGCCTACAACTGCTGTCCTTCCCCCAGAGGTGGAAGGGCTATAACCCCTCTACCTCTGTCTTGAAATAACTTTGTGCAAAAGACAGTCATTCGTTGAGGCTGTCGCCTGCTACTCATTATGTCTTTTGCTTACTGGTCGTTGCCGTCCGTTATTTCGCTGGGAGAGGGTAGAATTTGTTATATTTTGCGATAGCAAAATATTAGAAATTCGGGTGAGGGTTTGTCCGTTAGCCATATACTTTATTTAGATATTATAAAAAATAAAATTTTTGTTTGAATTAATCCTACATTTATCTATTGCATTATATTATTCAAACGCACTATTCACTTATGCTGAAATTTATGATATACTCGTAATCAGGAGAGTATAGCTATGGAATTTTTTCTCAAACTTATAAAAGATCCGCCGGTACTGATTATTATATCTACCTTTATCGGTGGTTTGTCATATACATTAAGCAGATATTTAAGCATTGCAAAAAGCTTAAATCAGCTTTATAACGATTTGGAATCATTTACGAAAAGTAATTTGTCATACAGATTTGAAGAGTTTAAACAAATAATGTCTTCAAACCCGTGCACAAAGCAACCGTTTGAAGATTTCCTTGATTCCCTTGTATTCTCTGATACATTAGCTTTCCAAGATTCTGATGACGAGATTGAATATCAAAATGTATCCGAGAGTGTTTCGGGTATCCAAACAACAACGGATATTTCATATTACTTCAATGAAGAAACTCTTGTTTATCCGTATTATAACAGAGGCGTAGTATTGACCTTGCCTGAACTGTTAACAGGTTTCGGGCCTTTCTTCACATTTATGAAGATTGCGACCGCATTCGGGAAATTGGACTTCACATCTTCCGAAACAATCACAAAGACGGTTGCAGAATTCGTCGGCGATATGCAAATCGCGGCTATCTGTTCAGTACTAGCGGTTGGTTCTTGTTTGACCTTTACACTGTTTGACAGATTCGCAACAGCTTTAATCGTTATGAAAGCATGCCATAAAGTTCAACAAAAACTCGCATCGTTGTTCAACGTTATCACAACAGAATCGTTCATGATTGACTTGTTGAAAACATCTAAAATCCAAAGCCACGAAAACGGTAAAATCCTTAAATCCATTCCTAAATCTTTCTCAAATACGGTTCAAAAAGATTTGGCAAATGTAATTATGCCTTATTTGGAAGGAATTATCTTTGGTGTAAATACGCTTAACGATACAATGTCCAAAAAATCCGACGGTGGTGACGAATTAGGCGGATTATTCTAGGAGTAAAGAAGTATGGGAGCAAAGGTAAGACGTAAAAAACAAGAAGCAGGCGGAAATATCTTCTGGGTAACAATGTCCGACTTATTCATCGGGATGTTCATGATATTTGCGACATTGTTCTTTGCTTTTTCCGCGAACACAGGCCAAGGCGCTGCCGAATCCGCACAGGCAACTCAAGCCGCGGCGCAATCCGTAGTAGAAAAAATGCAGTCACAGGATATAAATGCTGTTATAAAACCTGAAACGGTAGAAAACGTCGAGGCAAAACCGGATGAAAAGAAGGTGGATGTTGAACTTGATCCGTTCACGGGCATGGCTAAAATCTCCGATATGGAACTGTTCAAACTTAACAGCGCTGAACTTACTCCAAAGGGTAAACAGTTCTTGACCAAATTCTTACCTGTATATTTAGACGCGGTTCTCACGGGTGATTTAAAAAAATATGTTACATATATCGTATTCCAAGGTCATACGGACTCACAATTGTTCAGAGGCTCTTATTCTCCTCAAGAACAGTATATGAAAAACATGTACCTGTCCGTAAATCGTGCATACAGTGTTGCTAATTTCGCATTTCAATTATCAAAGAATAAACCGTATTACAAAGATTTAACCCATATTATCAGGGTTGAGGGTGCAAGTTTCAGCAAACCTATCTATGTAAACGGAAAAGAAAACTATAATTTGAGCCGTAGGGTAGAGTTAAGACTTGTCTTAAAAGAAGAAAAAATAGATATTCTCCAACAATTCTTCCGTGGCGCAGCAGGTGCTGCAGGAAAGACAGGAACTCCGGACTCAAAAGCGGGAGGTACACAACAAAGTTATGAAAAGCTTTGATGAAAATTTAGTTCTTGAAACAATCAATATGATAAGGTTATATAACCTTGATATTCGTACCGTTACAATGGCCATCAGTCTGCGTGATTGCGCCGACAGAGATGTCAATATGGTATGTAAGCGCATCCGTGAAAAAATATTGAAACACGCGGATAAATTGGTCTCTCTTGCTGAAGAAGTCGGAGACGACTACGCAATCCCTATCGTTAACAAACGTATAGCAGTTACTCCTATTTCCATCATTGGAGAATCTTGCGACAGCTATGATTACCTCAAAATTGCAAAAACACTGGATGATGTTGCAAATGAAACAGGAGTCGATTTTGTAGGCGGATATTCCGCTCTTGTTGAAAAGGGATTTACAAAAGGCGATATAGCACTTATTGACTCAATTCCGGAAGCTCTCGCTCAAACAAACAGACTTTGCTCTTCCGTAAATGTCGGGAGCTCAAAAGCGGGTATCAATATGGATGCGGTTTTGAAGGTCGCAAAAACGATTAAGCAATCAGCAGAACTCACAAAAGACAATGACGGGTTAGGGGCTGCTAAATTCGTATGTTTTTGCAATTCCGTAAGTGATAATCCGTTTATGGCAGGGGCTTATTGCGGTTACGGAGAACCTGAATGTGCTTTAAACGTTGGGGTTTCAGGGCCTGGTGTAGTAAAAGCCGCAATAGAAAATTTGGATAAAAAAGCTGATTTGGGAACTTTAGCAAGAACAATCAAGCATACAGCTTTTAAAATAACTTCAACGGGTGAACTTATCGGAAGAAAGCTTGCAGACAAATTGAATATTCCGTTCGGTGTAGTAGATTTATCACTCGCGCCTACTCCCGCAATAGGTGACAGTGTCGCAGAAATATTCCAAGCTATGGGCTTAGAGCACGTAGGTGCCCACGGAACGACAGCAGCACTCGCTATGCTTAATGATGCCGTTAAAAAAGGCGGTATTATGGCAAGCTCATATGTAGGCGGATTGTCAGGCGCGTTTATTCCTGTATCTGAAGACGCAGGCATGATTGAATCCGCTTCAAAAGGACATTTAACTTTTGATAAACTTGAGGCTATGACCTCCGTTTGTTCCGTAGGGTTGGATATGATAGCGATTCCGGGGGATACTCCCGATACAACCATTGCCGGTATTATCGCGGACGAAATGGCAATCGGCATGATTAACAAAAAGACAACCGCAGTTCGTCTTATCCCGGCTATAGGCAAAACAGTCGGCGACAAGGTAGTCTTTGGCGGACTACTCGGAGAAGCTCCTGTTATGGCGGTTAATACCTTATCTTCCGCAGACTTCGTCCAACGCGCAGGCAGAATCCCTGCTCCTATCCATAGTTTGAATAATTAGGGTAACAATACTTAATTTTGTATGGCTAAACTATTTCAATTAAATCATCCTGTATTAAGCTTTTAAAGCTATCATTTACTTTATTCAAATCAATAATATCAATTTCATATGGGATAGTTGAATCTTCAAAAATATATTCCAGTTTGGATTTTATTTTATCTGTCAACTCTTGCGAATCAATTGCCAAATCAATATCAGAATATTTTTTGGCTTTGTTTTTTACTCTTGAACCAAACATATAAAGTTTATAATCAGACAATTCATTGCCAACAGTTTTTTTGATAAATTCAACATATTTAGGTTCTAAATCAATCATTTATTTAACTCTTTTATTTTAGACAGTATGTAATCCGCTTCTTCTTTAAACTCAGGAATTATACTAATCACATCATTTGCAACTTGTTCATCATATGTATGGGAAGTCAGATTACGTTTTTGTCTGTATTCTGTCCATTGAGGTAAATCTGTCTTTAGTAAACCCAGTTTATTGGCTTCCCTTATTGTTTGGTTAAAAGTCATATTATCAATAACATCAGTCGATTGCATTTTTATAAACCGTGAGATTACTTTTAATGCTAATGAATATGTATATTCAAATCGTTGGATAACCGCATCTCTGATATCTATATCATAATTATCTTTTTTATATCTTTCCAAGATTGAATTAAGACTTTTTATTGCTTTTTCAAATGAGTCAGTATTTATATTTTCCATATACTTATATTATCATTTTTATCTTTGAATATCAATAATATGCATATATAACTTTAAATATCTGTAATCATACGATATCTGTTGAATATTAATTTATTTTTATGTATATCGGATGATAAGTTAAGGTTATATTTTTACCGTAAATTTCTGTATATATTTTTTCGAAATTTATCAAATCCGTTTTCGTCCAATGTACCTTTTTTACACCATTTACACCTGTATCTTTTATGTGATGTAAAACATCTTTCGGACTGTTGAATTTTAGCTTAATTTTTTCTTCTTTTATTACTTTTTTAGGATAATTTTTTAAAATATTTTTTATTTCTTCAACGGAATAATATTTTAGCGGTAAATATTGCGGGGAAATTTCGCCTAATTCTTTAAAGTTATCTTTCCCGAAAATTGTAAAAGCAAATGTACCCTCGGGCTCCATTTCAGACATTACTTTATTGATAAAAGCAGGAACATCATCCAGCCATTGTATAGCGGCATTGGAAATAACAAGATTAGGTTTGTATTTTGAAATATCAATATTTTCCAAATCATCACAAATAAACTTGATATCCGTTGAAATATCTGAAAGATAACCTTTACAATCTTCAACAAAATCAACTGCATAATAGTTTTTATACTCTATATTCTTAACTGTCTCTTCCGTCAAAAATCCCGTTCCGCATCCAAGCTCCAGTATATTATCAAACTTACCGTTTCCGATAATTTCAGAAAGAGTCTTTGCCATCTTTTTTTGAACAGAGGCATTGTCGTTATAAGTCTTTATGCTCTTTTTAAATCTTGTCTTAATTAAATCCTTTTGCATAACTTAATTATAAATCAACAAAAATGTCAGACCAACTTTTAAAAACAGAAAACGGACAATGTCCAGTCGGTATTGTTTTAAGGACAATAGGTTTATCGTTTAAACCGTTATCTTTGTTCTCATTCCAATATTTCATTTGATTCTTAGTCGGGATAATCAAATCATATTCGGGAATAACAGCTTTTGAAAAACGACAGTTTTTTCCTGCTTTATATTCAGCCATCTTTTCCAATTCCGATTTTTGGCTTTCAAAAGTTCTGTTTGAATATTTCTTTAACGTTGTTCCTTTTCTGAACATGCGCTCCATGAATTTTTGCAAAGAGTCCTCGCTAAATCCTTTGACCGTCAGATTATATATGCGTTTTGGAATACCATAATTATCATCAACCGTATATGGTGTAGCACATAAAGCGGTACGAGTTTTAACGTTGTCGAAGTCAAACAATGTCGATATAAGGACACCCATTGACCAGCCAATAACGTGTTTTTCGCTATATCCGCTCAAATCAATATCGAGACTCATGTCGTTATAATCAAATAATGTTACAACATCATATTCCCCGCAATCAAGTCCTGATACGATATAATCGTCCATGCCCCAACCGCTGAAGAATATGACCAGTTTGTCATTATTTGATTTGTTTAACCACTTATATTTCATTTTTTAAATAATCTATTACCTTTCTGATATCGTCAAAATCTATATCCGCCGTGAGTGACAACCTCAATCTTGAAGTATTTTTAGGAACCGTAGGCGGTCTGATAGGAAGAACAAAATAACCCATGCTTTTGAGCTGTTCCGCTACTTCCACAGTTTTTCCGTCATCTCCGATTACCACAGGGATAATATGAGAATCCGAAACGGTATCAATATCCAAAGATTTTAAATATTTGTGTGTTGCAATGGTTATACGAGCGAGTTTATGTTTTTGATGTTCTATAACATCTTTTTTCTCTGTCAATAACCACTTCGTCCATGCAATATTTATTGGCGGAATTGCCGTTGAGAATATAAACGAACGAGCCTTGTTTATCAAATAGTTAATAATCGTCTTATTTGATACGGCAAACGCTCCAAATGAGCCTAATGCTTTACCGAATGTCGCCGTAATAATATCAACATCAAATCCGTCCGACATGCCTGCACAATTATCATCTATTGAACAAAATGCATGCGCTTCATCAATCATCAACAGTGCATCATATTTTTTCTTCAACTCTACAAGTTTTCTGATATCAGCGATATCACCATCCATGCTGAATACGGATTCTGATACTATTATTGCGTTTTTATACTGTCCTCTGTATTTTTTCAAGAGTTCTTCAAGATTATCATAATCAAGGTGTTTATATCTCTTAAAATCTGCGTCAGATAACTTCATGCCGTCAATTATGCTGGCATGGTTCAGTTTATCCGAAAATACAATATCACCTTTTCTTGCAAGAGTTGATATAACTCCGAGGTTGCATTGGTATCCCGTGTTAAATATTAACGCCGCGTCTTTGTGAAACTGTTTCGCAAGTACCGTTTCCAACTCTCTGTAAACTCTTGTCGTTCCGCTTAAAAGTCTTGCGGAAGCTGATGAAAATTGAAATTGCGGACTGTCTTCCACATAGTTTATAAACTCTTTTGCGAGTTCTTCGTTTGTACTCAAATTCAAATAATCATTAGACGAAAGATTTATTAACTTCCTTCCGTCAACAATAACGAATTTGTCGTTCTTTTCCTCTATATCAGGTATCTGCCTGTATGAGTGTGTTTCCTTTAATTTTTCGAGCTCATTATAATAAAAACTCATAGTATTTTAGCTTCTTTCTTGTTTATAATACCATTAATTAGGGAACCAATCGACTAAAGATCTGCTTGGTCCAAACTCCAGTTTGTATTTTTTTGCCAAATCGCCGTCAGTAATATTCAGAAGACTCAAATCTTCTTTTACCGGCTCTGTGCATAAAATACCGTCTTTTGTAACTTTGCTGTAGCAAAGCCCGTCATTAACGCACTCGGGCAGCCTTACGGTTCCGTCATCGCGTAAATATGCGAGTCCGAATGTTCTGCAAGTCAACCCTCTGTACTTATACACGCTGCATCTATTATTTATCAAAAACGGACATTTATAAAACAAATGTACCGAAACTCTGTTTTGTTTCACCTGCATAAGGTTACTTCTGACTTGCCGTTGAACCATTGGCGGTAATGTTTTAAAGCCTTGCATAAGATACATCATCTCAAGCTGAGTAAACGGATAGTCCCCTATCTCGCAACAGCCGGAGCAGCCTTCTTTGCACATAATGTTATCTTTTTGCGCCTTAAAGTACCCGCCAATGCGGTTATCAAACTCTTTTAAAAATTTTTCATATGTTTTTAACATATTATCATTATATACTAAAATAAAAATTTTTACAAGGTCTTAAGATATTCTATTATATCATTTGATTCATAAAGTTCAACATTGTGTTCTTTATCAACTAAGAACGGGACCTGTCTTTTACCCCCCATTTTGATAAGCATTTCTTCGTTTTGTTTATCGGATATATTGATTTTCTTATACGGAATATTGTGCTCATCAAGATAAGCCATGACCTTTTTACAATATCCGCAATAATCTAACATAAATAATTCAAGCATAATAAAACTCCTTCGGGGTAAATAATACATCAACTCAAAATATAAAAAATCACCTGATATGCCAACGGTGTGTCTAACCTGATTATCGGATAAATCTTAATAAAAATAATATAACTTAAAAATATACAGGCGGGTAATTATAAAGGAAAATAAAATGTTAAAGATTTTAAACAATAAAAATTTTGATGACCATATCAAAAACGGACTGAAACTGGTTATGTTCGGAAGTGACATGTGCCACTATTGTACGAAAGAACAGCCTATTTTGGAGGATTTAGCCGACCATGACATAAATATAGGCAAAATTGATGCGTATAAAACTCCTGAATTGACACAAAAATACGGGGTGACAGCATTCCCTACTTTTATACTGTTTAAATTTGGGGATGTCGTAACAAGATTTTCGGGATTTAGAGACAAATCCGAATTGCTTGATATAGTACTAAAATATATTTAACCTCCATGCTCAAAAAAAAAAGACTGATATAATATCAGTCTTTTTCTTATTTGTCCATTTACATCTCTATTATCCTTAGTCCATTTTTTCGATGAGCTCATCTCCAAGTTTAACATAAATCTTGTGAGACTTTACGTCATAGACGTCTGCATCACCGTTTTTATCTTTCAGAATAATCTCCGGAGTGTTGTCTTTTGTTACATCTTTTATTTCTATTTCATCATAGTCATTGTTATCAAGGTTTTCTTTCATATCTTTTAGCATATTCCTTGTTGCGACCTTGTTATATTGTCCCGACACACCTGCGGTAACCATTATCCCAGCGATTGTACCTGCAAGGAAAGTGTTTCTTAATTTCTTATCTGCAAAAAGTTCTTTTGCATTTTGTTTATTGATAACTGTGTTTTGCGTATTATTGTTGTCTTTGCGTTTCGCATGATTTATATTACTGCTTCTGAAACTTATCGGGTTGAATGTTATTGCCATCTTGTTATACTCCTTATCGGTTTACATTTTTATAATGCCCGTGATAAATATTTTTGCTGTCTGTTATTCCTTTTGTTAAAAATTATTTACAATAATTGTTTCAACCGATAAGCAGACTACTTTAAACACAAGGTAAATAAGGGCACCCTTTACGCTATTTACCCCACCCTTACCCGAAATTGGATTTTATAAAAGATTTATCCTATAATGATGTTATGAAAATGATGAAAAAGTTTTTAAGTGTTATATGTGTGTGCTCTTTGGCTTTATCTGCATATGCGGGAGAGTTGAGTATTGCCTCCCCTGCGGGGTTGGCAAATCCGACGGATGAAATTGATTCGTCATTTTCTCAAGCAAAAAATACAAACTGGATTTTGCACAGACTAAAATGGTCAGGCGGGAATAAGGACACCAAAAAAGATAAAAAAGTAAAAGTTCCCGAATATAACAAAGAAGACTATATAACTAAAACGGTTGATAAGACAAAGGCTGATGAGACAAAAGCTAAACAAACGCAACCGAAAACAACAACTGTTAAAAATGGACCTAAAAAAACGGATGTTAAAAATAACATTCAAGAAAATAGAACTGTAACCGCGCCTAAAAAACAGGAGATAAAAACACAACCTGCAAAAACAAAGGTACAGCCTGCAAAAACGACTACGCAGACTGATACAAAAAAAGAAAAAATAACCGAGACAAAACCTGCAGAAAAGGTTATAAATAAAGAGGCAAAAGAGCAGGAAAAAGAAGAAAAACAGCTACTTAAAAAGGAAGAAGAACAACAGAGATATAAAGAACTGGAAGCTTTAACAGAGACTTACAGAAAGGCTGTAGCACTCTATACCGATAATAATATTGATGAGGCAATGAAAACTTTTGTACAAATTCCTGAGGATAAAAGAACCGCTGAGATTTGGCTTTTAATGGGGAATATCCTTATGGACAAAGGCAAAAAAGATGAAGCGGTATTTATGTATGGCAGAGCAATCCTTACCGAGCCAAGATACTACAAGGCATATTATAATCTAGGAAATGTTTATTTGAATGATGATAAATTCAATATGGCGATTGAACAGTATAAAATGGCGGGGAAATATAACCCAAACAGTCCGTATGTATTCTATAATTTAGGCTGTGCATATCTAAAAGCGGGAGATCTCAGAAAGGCTAAAAACGCCTTCATAAGAGCATTAGAGATAAACAACCAAGTTGCAGATTTTCATTATAATTTAGCATATACTTACAAAAAATTAGGCAAAGAAAAACTCGCCAAAACTTACCTCAAAAACTATAACAAACTGACGGGTGAAATAGACTAACCAATATATTTTTTTTTAAATTGGTTAATTAAAAACAGTATATGTAACTTGTTTAACCAAGTATGAATTGTTCAATCTTTCCACGCGAGACACGCGTTAAATACTTAAAAAATTATTAAGTTTTTTTAACTTTATGAAATTTTATATTATTATAAATAGTAGGAGAATGAGAATATCATGCAATATAAAGATTATTATGAAATATTGGGTGTAAAACGTGATGCCACTGCAGCAGAGATAAAATCCGCATACAGAAAATTGGCAAGAAAATATCACCCTGATGTTAATAAAACGAAAGAGGCTGAAGCCAAATTCAAAGAAATAAACGAAGCTTACGAAGTTTTGGGCGATAAGGCTAAACGTGAGAGATACGATAGCTTGGGCTCTAACTGGCAGGGCGGTGCGGAATTTACTCCGCCTCCGGGATTTGAAAACTTTAGTTTCAACTTCAACCAAGGTGGCGCAGGCGGTGGCGGTCAAACCTTCCACTTTAACAATGCAGGCGGCGGCGCAGACGGGTTCTCCGACTTCTTCAGCTCTTTGTTCGGCGACTTTATGACAGGCGGTCAAGCAGGCGGATTCAGACCAGGCGGAAGAAGAACCTACGGCAACGCAGGCGGAAACTTCGGCGGGTTCGATTTCGGACAAGGTGCAAGAACAACTCAAGCTCAACAACGTCCGCCAAAATCCGAAAAACTTGATATAACAAAAGATTTAGACATAACTTTGAAAGACATCTTAGAAGACAAACCTGTCACGGTTAAATTCTCAAAGATGGAGAAATGTCCGCAATGCTCTGGTAACGGCGGTTATTGCCCTAACTGCGGCGGCACTGGCTATGTCAATAAATCATCTTCCGTAAAAATTAAAATCCCTAAAAACATCTCGGAAGGTCAAAAAATCAAACTCAAAGGCAGAGGCAGAACCGATTCTTACGGCAGAAAAGGCGATATGTACTTAGTCGTACACATCTCTGATAAAGAATACAAGGTAGACGGCACAACTCTGATAAAAGAGAT
This sequence comes from Cyanobacteria bacterium UBA7753, assembly GCA_002481545.1. Lineage (GTDB taxonomy): Bacteria > Cyanobacteriota > Vampirovibrionia > Gastranaerophilales > Gastranaerophilaceae > UBA2883. Next base: position 16,857 of record DLEF01000039.1, read on the forward strand.
TGAAATAACTCCTGATGAGGCTGTTTTAGGCACAAGTAAGGAAATAGACACAATCCACGGAAAAATAAATATCAAAATCCCTAAAATGGTATCTTCGGGACAAGCATTGAGACTGAAAGAGCTCGGATTGCCTGACAAAAACGGTAAACTCGGCGACCTCAAAGTCAAGATGAAAATAGTTATCCCGAAAAACCTCTCCGAAAAAGAGATTGAACTCTATAAACAACTCGCAGACCTCAGAAAAAAGGTATAAGGGGTAAAGGAGTAAATATATAGAGTTATAACAGGACAATGTATTCCGTCCGTTAAATAAAATTTAAAAATTGTACATACTAAAACTCATCCGTAAAACGGGTGAGTTTTTTATTGGTTTTATTACTGTATTATATTATCATTACACAGAAAAAGTTTTAACAAAAAGTACACAAAATTTTAATCTTCTTTAAAAGTCGGGGAAAATGTTGTATAATAGAAACACGTATAAAAAAACAGGCTTAAAAAAAGAAAACATAAGGAAGGTTAAAGGATGATATTAGTAGTAGGTGCAGGGTTTTCGGGTGCAACGATTGCGAACTTGATGGCGGAAGATGCGGGAGAAAAGGTTTTAATCATAGATAAGAAAAAACATCTCGGCGGAAACTGTTATGATTACCGCGATAAGAACGGGATTATGATACACGCTTACGGCTCGCATATTTTCCATACAAATTCCGTGAAAGTATGGGATTATTTGAAACAATTCACCGATTTCAACACCTATATGCATAAAGTTATCGGGCTGATTGACGGAATAGAAACGCATATTCCGTTCAACTTTAATTCGCTTTATGACGTGTTCCCGAAGTCTTATGCGGAGCTTTTGGAACAAAAACTTTTGGATAACTTTAATATCAATACCAAGGTACCTATTTTGGAATTTCAAAAACAGGATGATGACGATTTGAAATACCTCGCAAACTACGTTTATCACAAGATATTCTTGTATTACACGACGAAACAATGGGGTGCGTCACCTAAGGATGTCGATAGCGCCGTAACAGCGCGTGTGCCTGTATATTTGAGTAAGGATGACAGATATTTTCAGGACAGATTTCAGGGGATTCCTTTGCAGGGGTACACTCAAGTTATAAAAAATATGCTGAAAAGCAAGAATATCAAGGTTAAACTGAACACTGATTTTAAGGATGTGGATTGGAAACGTTTTGATAAAGTGTTCTTTACGGGTTCGATTGATGAATTTTTCAATTATAAATTCGGACAGCTGCCATATAGGAGCGTTAAGTTTAAACTTGAAACACACAATACGGAATATTATCAGAGCAACGCGTGCGTAAACTATCCGAACAACTACGATTTCACCCGTATACACGAGTATAAATATTATTTGAACGACAAATCCGACAAGACGGTTATTGCGAAGGAATATTCGGAGGATTTCGAGCTCGGCAAGAACGAGAGATACTACCCGATTGCAAGCGACGATAATTACGAGCTTTATCACAAGTATTTGTACGAGGCTGAAAAGTACCCGAATGTATACTTCTTGGGCAGATTAGGTGACTATAAATATTACAATATGGACGGTGCCATCGCCCGTGCGATAGAGCTTTACGAAAATATGTAAGGCACGGAGTGCTTTTCCGCCCCTGCTTGTGGGAGGAAGTGATTGTAGGCGAGTTTACGAGCCATACAAGCACAGGTATGGAGCGACTATACCCAAGCATCAGCGGAGCTGTCATTGCGAGAAATCCAAAGGCTTGGATTTCGTGGCAATCCAGCCAATATTTCGTTAATCGTAGAGATATAGATATCTTCTAATCCACAATGACAATAACCAGAACATCCTTGCGTCACTGTCATTCTGAGCACATGCCCCAACGCTAGTGCGAAGAATCTTTTCCTACTATAGTAGCATACAATTTTGCATCCACCACAAGGAAATTAAGCAGACACCCACCATGAATAGCTTTTTCGATACATATTTGTAAAAAACCATTTTTGTTATATAATCAAAATACGGGCACTATAGCGGTATCGTCTAGTGGTTAGGACGGCAGATTCTCATTCTGCAAACACGGGTTCAATTCCCGTTACCGCCGCCATATATACATTTACGGGGATTAGAAACACAAATGTAACGGGAATTAAACCCGTTCTTTAAATCATCTGTATCTATGACTTATAAATGTTTGGAAAATATATAAGATATGTAATATATGAAATATTAAGATTATTTGACAAATAAACGATAATTTATCGGTGGAA
>DLEF01000048.1 GCA_002481545.1 Cyanobacteria bacterium UBA7753
TTTTTGGGTTCCGTTTTTTCTTTTTGGCTTCGCAACTCTGAAAAGAAAAAATGGAACATAACCGTTTAAATAATACATAATAATTTCATATCAAAAAAATAAAAATATTATTTAGTATAAATTAAAATTTTTAAAAAATTATTATGATTTATTCTTTTTTATAATATTCCCAAATTTTCATGTTCCATTTATAATATTATTGTGAATTTCACAAAGTATAAGGAGAGAATTATGACTCAACAATACTTACCGCAACAAAAGATAAGAACGGCACTGGTATTATTCTTGAAAGGGGCTGCAACACCTGTTGTGCTTTATTTTGATAATCCGCAAGCCGTTTATATGGAAATAAAACAATTGATGAAAAAACCGTCTCCTGTTTTGGTTGAAAAAGAAGCAAACGGACCTGTAAAGAAAATATCCTTTGTTTCTACACAAATCGCAGGGGTAGCATTACAGGAAGAAACTTATGTATAAAATTTCCGTTCAAGACATAGAAGACGAAAAAGATAAAACCGTACACATTGATTTTGACGACGAAATCCCTGAGATTAAGGCAAAAATCAAGGCTAGTATTGATGCGTCTTCGCTTGGTGAATTTATTGAGGTTAAAGGAAATGTTAATGGTACAATCAAGCTCACATGCGATTTATGCTTGAAAGAATTTGATTATAAACTGGATTTTCCGATAGACGAAGTATTCGCTAAAACAGCTCTGTATGATGAATACGGACAGGAAACGGAAATAAAAGACGGACAGTTTGTCACAGACTTGAACGGTGCTGATGAGATTGATATTTATGACTTATTGTATCAATCTGTAATATTACAGTTACCAAATAAAAAAGTTTGTGGTATAAATTGTAAAGGGGCAAAATTCATGCGCGATGATGAAAAATTTGTCCAAGATGACAGAATGGCAATATTCAAGACCATTCACATCGAAAAAGGTACTAAATAGAGGGTTACAGACCTTTTTATTTTGTACTAAAAAACGAAATATAAATAGTTAAAACAGAACAAAGAAAGGTATAAAAATGGCAGTACCAAAGAAAAGAACGGGACACAGAGCCCAAGGAACAAGAAGAGCAAATTGGAAGGCTACAAAGCCTGAAACAACCGTATGTTCAAATTGCGGTCAACCCGTATTGGCACACACCGTATGTACGGCATGCGGATATTATAAAGGACAACCTGTCAGCTTAAAAGACAGAAAAGAAGAGGAAGCTAAGAAGGTTACAAAACCTGCTAAGAAATCCGCTAAGAAAGCTGAAAAGAAGGCAGAAGAGGCTCCAAAAGCTGAAAAGGCAGAAGAAAAACCTGCTAAAGAAGAGGCAAAAGAAGAAAAGTCCGCTGAAGAATAGGGGAAAACATGACTAGAATAGCTATAGATGCAATGGGCGGTGACCATGCTCCGGGAGAAATTGTTGCCGGTGCACTTTGGGCTGCTCAAGATTATGGTGTCGGTTTAAACTTGGTCGGCAGAGAAGATGATATCAAAGCAGAGATTGAAAAAATCCGTGCTGCAGGTGGTATTTACTCTGATTCCGGCAGTAAAGGCCGTAAAAGAAAAATCAAAATCGACGTTGATAAGATTGATTATATGATTACTCATGCATCAGAAGTTATTGACATGGGTGAGGCTGTAGGTCAAGCTATCCGCAGAAAGAAAGATTCATCTATCGTTAAAGCGGTAAAATCTGTTGCGGACGGTACATCTGACGGTATTGTAGCTGCGGGCTCAACGGGTGCCGCTATGGCTGCAAGCTTGTTTGGATTAGGCAGATTGAAGGGTATCACAAGACCTGCAATCGCCGTTACACTCCCTACGGTTAAGAATCCTATTATTTTGATTGACGGCGGTGCTAACAGCAACGCTACTCCGCAAATGCTTAAACAGTTCGCCATAATGGGTGCAACTTATTCTCAGCATGTTTTAGGTATTGATAATCCGAGAGTTGGGATTATGAATATCGGAGAAGAAGTCGAAAAAGGTAATTCACTTGCGAAAGAAGCTCACAAGCTGTTGGAAGAAGATTCCGAGAACATAAACTTCGTCGGAAATATTGAAGGTAAAGAAATATTCTTATCAAAATGCGATGTAGTTGTATGTGACGGTTTCGTCGGAAACGTCGCATTGAAGGTTACTGAAGGTGCATCTTCTATGTTGTTCTACTTATTGCAACAAGAATTGAAATCCGATATATTGGGTATGTTAATCGGATTATTCGCTAAACCTTTCATGAAGAGAGTTTACAGAAGAATTAATTATGAAGAATTTGGAGGTTGCCTGCTTTTAGGTGTCAGAGGAATTTCCGTAATTGCTCACGGCAGAAGTAAGGCATACGCTATTAAAAACGCTGTAAGGGTAGCAAACGAAGCTGTCCAAAAAGGTGTTAACGGCAAGATTTCCGAATTTATTGAGGGATAGAAATGGTAAATAAAAATATTCCGGTAAGAATAGCAGGGGTTGGATATTGCGTCCCTGATACCGTAATCACGAATGACGATTTAACGAAGTTGTATGAAACTTCTGATGAATGGATTTATACAAGAACAGGTATCAAGGAAAGACGTGTTGTCGCAGGTAACGAAACCGCTATTGACTTAGGTCTTGTTGCGGCGCAAAATGCTATTGCAAAATCGGGTATAGATGTTCAGGATATAGACTGCATTATAGGTGCGGCATCGGCTCCTCCTAAATTATATCCGCCATTGTCCGCTACAATCGGCGCAAAATTAGGGATAAAAGAACACATCCCTGCTTTTGATATGACGGCTGCTTGCACAGGGTTAATCTATGCAATGCAGGTTGCGCGCGGATTTATCCACTCGGGAATTTACAAAAATATTCTTATTATCGCTGCCGATAATAACTCAAAGATTACGGATTGGACTGATAGAAGTACATCAATCCTGTTTGGTGACGGCGCAGGTGCTATGGTCATGACCGTTGCGGAAGACGGAGTCGATGATATATTATCTCTCAAAATCAGTGCTAACGGTGCTATCGGGCACTATATCGAAACAGGTGTTCCGAGCCAATGCTGTCCGCTCGTAAAACAGGCTGACGAAGTTGCATCAGGCAAAATCCTTATGAACGGGAAAGAGGTTTATAAGTTCGCCGTTACGACGGTTCCTAAATACGTTGAAGAATGTATCGCACTTTCAGGATTGACTGCCGAACAGATAGATTATTTGATACCTCATCAGGCAAACCAAAGAATTATTGAGGCTATCCAAAAAAGATTAAAATACAGTGATGAAAAGGTTATTTCCAATATCAGATATTACGGAAACACCTCTGCCGCATCTATTCCAATCGCATTGGTAGAAGGGGTTGAAAAAGGTAAAATTAAACTCAATTCAACTGCGGTTCTTTGCGGATTCGGTGCAGGCATGACTTGGGGCGGAGCCGTTATCAGATTAAGAGACGGCATTTGCTAGACTCATAAAAAGTACAATTTTTTCATCTAAAATGTGCATATTGATTTACCGTTTTTAGTGTTACAATGTTCGTATGAAAAAAGTAATGCTGTTTATTTCAATGTTAATATTTGCGTTGCCTGCGCTGCCTGCGTTTTCGGTCGAGATTGAACAACCGAAACCGATACAGACAATTCATCATGTTGTTCCGGAGGAAGAACAGACGATTGAAAATGTCGAGACAGAGGATAAACCTGACGATTTTCAGTTCCCGAACGAAGTGGAATTAAAAGGTACGGTTATTTATAACGAAGGTGCCAAGGTTCAGGAAATAGAGCTTGATAAAACGGTGCAAAAACCCGAAATTAACCTAAAAACAAAACATATGATTATCCCTGTAAAATATGCAGGGAAAGGTATTTATGACGATAAATATTTAAACCAAAGGAGCGCGCTTGCGAGTGCAACAAGGGTAACGGGAGAAGAATACATGATTGCGCCCGTTTGGCAGCAGGTAAGTGCACAGATGGGAAACTTCTCATATGGTACATTATATACCTCGGGGCTTGATGATTCACAGCTGCAGAATACGATGAACGTATTTACCAGATACGATTTCAAGCATTTTGCAATAGCAGCCTATGTCGGGGCAAACGAACGTAATACGGGCATGGATAAAGACACTCAAACCTTCCAGCTTGCGCCTGAGATAAAGCTGTCAAAATCTTTTGTAATAAGAGATACCGTCCAAGCCTATGTAAATCAGGGATACAAGAAAAACGAAGTTTCAATTATTTATACTCCGAAGATAAAAGATCAATATGATATTTTAAGGTTTGAACTCGGGTTGACTCAAACCTATTATGAAAGCGGAGGTTCAAAGTCCGCAATAGAATTTTCGACAAAAATAAGACTATAGTTGAATGTATTGTATTCAATTGATTTAGAATGCAGATATTTGTATAAAGGTAGATATAAATTAAGCGTTATTTTGTTATTAAATAACGTGTATGACGGACAGACAAACCCTCACCTCAAATTTCTAAGTTCGTAAACTCACTAAGAAATTTAACCCCTCTCCCAGTGGTAGAGGTGGATGTGCCCTTCCACCTCTGGGGGAAGGACAGTAGCCCTAGACGAGATAACGAGTCGTAGGGATACAGGATGAGGGTTTGTCCGTACAAATATAAAGATATATTTTAAAGAATTTAATGCCTAAATGAATCTTGCCTTTTTGGCTTGTCCGAGTAGCGGATAGCAAAAATCTTTCCGCAACGGATAATATTTGTATGTTTACGGCAATATTACTTATATTATATTTATTTAATGCGTCTTTTTCTCCCGCATTATCCTATGAGAGCAAATACTCTGACGGGATTGCGAGGTTAGAGCGGGCATGGCTCCATAAAGAATATCAGAACGAAGAGGACGAAATAAGGCTAAGCCGTTTGGAAGAAAAAGTGTTTGGCACAATCCATGATAATGATACTAAATCGAGGTATACTCAATTGCGCAAGGCTTTCGATGCACAGCAAAAGATGAGACGGCATGCCCCGAGGCATGACATGTCTTTTATGAGAGGGGTTCCGACGAGTGTTCCAATCAGTGTGTATGATTTATACCGCGGTTACTAAAAATAAGCAAAAAAAAACGGTATTTTCAATACCGCAACTTACACACTTACACACTAATTATCAACTTTTTTTGTAGTTTGAATTATATATTCATAACTAATTATTACCTTCCAATTATATATTTATTACTAACCTTACATTTATATAAAGTATTCTTTCCCCGTGAAATTGCCTTTTTTGTTTTTCAATGTGAAGAAATGTAACATAATAAACAAGTCATGAAATCGGACAAATAAAAAAGTGTTTATATAAGAGAGAGGATATAAAAACTATGGCACTTGGATTTACATCACATTATACAAATAATAATGAACAACCGTTCGGCTCATTAATTTTGAGTGCAGTCGAAAGCGAGACTGCAGGTTCGGTAGCAAGCAGTAATCATTCGGCACCTGTTGTAGCTTCACTCTTTAGTGAAGGCGATTGCGACAGCTATGAATTTTCTGTTTCGACTAATATTGATTACAGTCAATATGCAAACTTTACTGCATCGGCAGGTTCTACGGAAACTGCAGGTTCGGTAGCATATAGCGGTGGAGATTTTAGCGGAGCTTCGGCAGGATGTGCATCATTCTCCGGTGGCGGAGCTGTTTCATCTTGCAGTGTTAGTTCTGCATCATTCACATGCTAAGGCATGTTGATTATATCAATTTGTTAATAAAAAGGGGCTTATTTTTCTGATAAGTCCCTTTTTAGTTGTTAGTGTGAAATCATGGAAACGCAATATATTTGACATATTGCGCATGACAAACTAAAATTAATTTATTGTAAAGTTTTTGTAATATAGTAGCAAAAAAATATTTTTCGATGCTTTATATAATCGAAACGTAAATAAAGTACAGAAGATATAAATAGAAAGACAGGTTATTATGAACGAAATTGGAAAGTCTGATTTGAACATCACACAGCCGGTGTTAAAGAACGTACAACCGGAAGCAAAGTCTGAACCTAAAGATGTTGCACCTCAGGCAGAAGTAAAAGATTATAAAGAAGCTGCCGCTGCACCGGGCGCAGAAGCCGCAGGTAGAGCAATGGTATCTATGAGCAAGGCTAACAAAGCTGATGCCGTAGCTAAAGCAGGCAGTGTTAATAAAACGGATAATATCGAAAACGATATTAACGCTATTATCAAAAACCCTCAATTGGCAGAAGATTCCGACAAGATGTTCGATGCTGCAGAAAAAGCAGGAGTTCCTTATCCTCAAGCTGCAACCTTCGCTACTACGGAATTAACTCCGGCTAAGTAAGGTTTTAATTAACAATTTGTACCGTTAAGAGAATGTTCGATTTGATTGTCGGACATTCTCTTTTTGTGTAGAATAAAAACACAAGCGTCATTCTGAACTTGTTTCAGAATCTTGTTGTTACAGGCGCTGAAATAAATTCGGCATGACACAATATAAGGCGGGAAGGTTATCATGAATGATTTGAATATTGTTTATTCTAATATGCTTCAAATATTTTCGGATTGCTCAATGAAATTTTATTGGAAATATTCCAAGCAGATTTCATATCCCGTGCTTGATAAAAACTTTGTTGTCGGGAAAAATATCCATGCTCTTGCCTCTTATTACCTAAAAGGTGAAAATATCAGCAAAATGGAAACGGCACTAACCCCGAGAGAGCAGGAGTTTTGGGAATATTTAAAAACAAATAAATATTTTAATCTCACTCCAATAGGAACAGAAAAAAACATTTTGAAACGTCTGGGTAAATATTGGCTCGGCGGGAGATTGGACGCTATCGTCAAATCCGGCGAAAATGTCTATATTTTGGACTACAAAACAGGCGGAGTAAAACCCGACATGACATATAATTGGCAGACAATGATATATTGCCTTTTGTGCGAGGATTTGCTGAAAGAGTATAAGGCACTGTCTTTTGTTTATATCGATTTGAAGAACAAACAAGAGGTAAAAATCGATTTTAATGCGGATTTAAAGCAGGAGTATGAAAAGAGACTGATAAAAGTTTGTGATGAAATAAATGAGTTTAACCCTAAAAAATTCCAAAAGCCCGCGTCCTGCAATTGCGAATACGACAAAATCTGCGAATAACGGTGTAATATAAACGTTAATTTAAGTGTCATTGCGAAATAGCAAAAGGTTTTGCTATTGAAGCAATCCGGCCGATTTTTCGTTACATATCAAATTAGGTTAACCTATTATTTAAATGTTAAGACGAGTTAGCTGGATTTACCTCTCAGAAACAATTCACCGGATTGTTTCTTCGGCAGAGCGCGTGTCAAGCCTTTGCCACGCTCGCAATGACACACACATTAAAGTGATATTTCTTTTGTTAAAATTTCATGGATAATAGAAAAATCAAGAATAACAGGTTTCATAATATATATTATAACTTTGTATATTAATAATGCTATTTCCTTGACTATAGGTGTATATTGGTTGTAAAATTTATTTATGGCATTAGTATATTTAAGTTTAGGTTCAAATTTAGGTGACAGAGTCGGCTATGTGCAGCAGGCGGTCAGTTTGTTGTCGGGGGACGACAATATCAAGCTTGTTGCGACATCATCGTTTTATGAAACAGAGCCGTGGAACTTCAAAACCGATAACTGGTTTGTAAACGCAATTATTGCGATTTCGACCACGTACGAGCCTATGGAGCTTTTGCATGTATGCCATAGAATAGAAAACCAACTCGGTCGTGACAGAAAAAATGAATCAGGCTATAACGACAGAACAATCGATATAGATATTGTTTTCTATGACGATAAGATTATCAATGAAACCGATGAGAATGGAAATAATTTAACCATTCCGCACCCTCTTATGCACGAAAGAGCATTTATGCTTGTGCCTATGCTAGAGGTTGCACCGTCGTTTGTTCACCCTGTTTTGAACAAGACCGTGACGGAAATTTATGACGAACTCGACGAGCCTGAGTCGGTATATTTGTATGGAACAAGAATTGTCTAACATCGGGATTATAGGGGGCGGACCTGCGGGCTCTGCTTGTGCATATTTTATCAATCAAATGAACCCCGATTTGAAAGTATCCGTTATTGATACAAATCCTATGCGGACTATTCTGCCTACAGGCGGAGGCAGATGTAACCTCGGGTTTGCGGAGTTTAACTTTAAAGATTTGGCGAAAAACTACCCGCGGGGTGAAAAGTTTTTATATTCGGTTTTCTCCAAGTTCTCTACTGCCGATACCGTCGATTTGTTTTCCGAACTTGGGATTGAAACGTACATCCAAGAGGATATGAGGATATTCCCGACTTCCAACAGCTCACAAGAAGTCAGAGATAAGTTCTTAAAAAGATTATATGCAAAAAACAGGGTTATTAAGGAAAACGCACTAAGGATAGAGCGATTAGACAACGGTTTTAGAGTCATTACGGATATGGGCTCGTATGATTTTGACAAACTCGTTGTCGCGACGGGCGGACATAGCGGATACGATATGATAAAACGCCTCGGGGTTGAGATTGTGCCTCTCGTTCCTTCTCTGGTCGGACTTGTGACAAAAGAAAACTTTGCCTCAATCAAAGGTGTGGCATTAAAAGATGTTTATAATAAAGAGACCGGCATGACGGGTGATATGTTGTTCACTCATTTCGGGGTGTCGGGACCGCTCATTTATAAAATATCTTCTGTTTTTGCAAGAAAAGATATGCCGTATAGTTTAACATTCGATTTATGCCAAGGGTTAGAGGATTTGCAGGGTATTATGAACGACAACCCGCATAAATATATCAAGAATTTGCTGTCCGAGTATCTTCCTCACTCACTTGTTGAGTTTATTCTCAATCAGACGAGCATAAATGCGGACACCAAGGCGCATATGATAAACGGCAAAATGCGGGACGGGATTTTGGATAAGATTCATAATTTCACTGTCAGCGTAAAATCGACTAAGAAGGACGGTGAAACGGTCACGGCAGGAGGAGTCGATTTAAACAAAGTTAATTCTAAAACTATGGAATACAGAGATATTCCGAACTTATATTTTATAGGAGAAATCCTTGATATTGACGGGTTCTGCGGAGGGTTCAACCTGCAAAATTGCTGGTCTACGGCATATGTGTGCGCAAAAGGAATAACTGCCGATTAGGTTTATAGGTTTTAGTTCTCTAAAACCATAACTATTTTGTAGATTGTATCTAATAAGTGCTCATTTTTGCTCAATCGCGCAATTATTTGGGCAAGGGCGTCTTCTTTGTTTATGTTTGAAAATTCAAAATCAAACAGAACTTTTGGGTTAACATCCAATGCGGTGCAGAGCTTTTCGAGAGTTTCGGCGGAGACAAAATTGTTGCCGAGCTCTATTTGGCTCAAACTTTTGGGTGAAATATCAAGCTTTTCTGAGAGAGTCTCTTGCGTGAATGAATGTTTTAAGCGCAGTTCTTTAATTTTTTGTCCTAATTTTTATATTCATAAGTAACACCTTAGTATATTCACAATTAGAGTTGCACCCATTGACAGTAGAATTTATCTATTGTAAATTGATATTATGGAATTTAAAATAGAAAAGTCCTTGTATAATTCTATTTTAAGTTAGAAAAAATAATATTAGCAAGATGGCGGATGGTAAAATGTCGGAGAAAAAAATAAATATTCACAACTTGGGCAGTTTAATCAGACTAAACAGGAAGGAATTGCATTTGACACAATCCGAAGTGGCTGAAAAAGTGGGGGTTACTACACAGCATTATTCCAGAATAGAGCGTGGCGAATACATTCCCAGTCTGCAAACATTTTTGAAAATTGTAGAGGTCTTGGGGTTGAATCTTTCGGAATTGAAGATAAAAGATGAGAATAAAATTTCTGCAACAATGTACGAAATTTTGAGATTACTTGAAGATTTCAACAATACTCAACAAAAAGCGGTGCTGTCGTTTTTAAAGACGATGCAAACGGTGCAAACTGCGTAGCCGTGTATCTGCCGAGCAAAACAGTTAAGTATTGTTTTGAGAGAGGGGATAGAAGTAGGGTAGACTTCAGTCTGCCGAACATTGAAAGCAAAAGAAAGAATTGTAGGGTGCAATTTTTTGCACCAATGACAAATAAAAATGTAGGGTGTGGTCACTAACGCACCAACGCAAAACAAATAAGGGGAAGGTTTGAGCTTTAAGGAGAAAATATTTTCAATAAAAGATTACAATGAAACGCATAGGATAATGCGTTTATTCGGCTTTAAAATAAAATATTTGAAGAGTGAATATGCCTGAAAGAAACGCAAGAACCATTTTTATTATTACAAATACAGGAATATAGATATAACGACACTACCTCCTGCGACGGGGCAACTGAGAGACATACAGCTTGCAAATCTCGCTTTGCTCAAAGAATTGGACTATGTATGCAAACAAAATGGTCTTACGTATTGGTTAGATGGTGGAACCTTGATAGGGGCGGTAAGACATAAAGGTTTTATCCCTTGGGATGATGACATAGATACGGCAATGCCGAGAGAAGATTATGAAAAGGTTATTGACGCTTTTCAAAGGAGTTCAAGAAATCCTGATATCTTAGCAGGACTGACTCAAGACCAAAACAATAATTGCATTATCAAAGTACAGCATAAAAGATGTCCGTATTTGTTTGTGGATATTTTTCCTTGGGATAACTACGGTGATTGTTTGACGACAGCGGAACAGATAAAGAAAACAAAGAGAATAAAAGAGATAAGGAAAAGATTCAAAAAACTGCAAATAGATAGGGAAGAATTAAAGCAGAAGTTAAATCGAACAATGGACGAAGAGATTTTGACGCATAAACAAACCACGCAGAGTGATTATGTGTGGGGGATAGACTATAACCACCAGTGGAAGAATTGGTTCACGAGGTACGACGTAGTGAATCCTTTAAAAACGATAAGTTTTGAGGGAGTCGAGTTTCCGTGTATGAATAATCCTGATGCGTTTTTGACGAGGGTATACGGGGATTATATGTCCTATCCGCCGAGAATAACAATAGGGCACGCAATGAATTTGAAACTGAGTAAAGAAGAAAAAGAGGTAATAAATAAACTAAAAAATAAAAATAAAGATTCTGAAACGAGTTCAGAATGACACAGAACGGGTAGAGTGTGGTCACCACCACACCAACGAAAACGAAGGAGATTCTGAAATAAATTCAGAATGACAAATAAAAACTTAACGAAAGATTATGGAACAGAACAAAAACAATATAAACAATATAGCAATAATATTCGCAGGCGGAATAGGTCAAAGACTAAATGGCAAGGATTCTACTCCAAAGCAGTTTTTGAAGATAAACGGGAAACCGATTATTATTCATACTTTGGAATTCTTTGAGAAAAATCCTAAAATAGACAGAATATATATCGCTATACATCCGAAATATTATGACTATATGCATGAGTTGGTGAGATATTATTACATCACGAAGACTGCAGGAATAGTAAAGGGCGGAGCTACCGGACAGGATTCTATCTTCAATGCTCTTGAGCTTGCAATGCAGGATAATTCTCCTGAATCATTGGTTCTAATCCATGACGGTGTAAGACCTAATATTACGCAGGAGGTTATTGATAAAAACATTGAAAACGCTCTTGAAAAAGGAAGCTCTATTACTTGTACTCCGTGCTTTGAAACTGTGCTGATTAGTAAGGACGGAAATGTACCTTTCAGAGTCCCATACAGAAAGGAAACGTTTACAGCGCAGGCTCCGCAGACGTTTAGGCTGGGTGAAATATACGAGGCGCATTTAACGGAGAGAAAAACAAATCCTGAATACATTGATATCATTGATTCTTGCACTTTGTTTACAAAACAGGGCAAGAGTACATCTATGATACGTGGGAACTTTGGAAATATCAAGATTACAACGATAGA
>DLEF01000042.1:0-14790 GCA_002481545.1 Cyanobacteria bacterium UBA7753
ATGATAATTTATATTTTTAATCTGTAAGTATTGCTATTATTGATATACTTAGTTACAAATTTATGTTGAGACTTAAATTTTAAACCGAAGTATTAAAACATAACCGTACTGTCATTACGAGGAGGAAAAAGGCTTTTCCGACACTCTGCCGAGCAAAACAATTAAGTATTGTTTTGCGAGAGGTAAATCCAGCCAACTTGTCATAAATTTGGGAATAAAGGGTAGTTTTACTTGGTATGTAGCGAATAAACAGCTGGATTGCGAGACAGTCAAGCCTTTGACTGTCTCGCAATGACACACACATTAACGTATTATTTCTTTTGGTAAATTTATCTCGGACAGTAGTGCTACCTTTGGGAGAGGGTAGCAGTTGTAGGCGAGATTACGAGCCGTACAAATGCGGGTGAGAGTTTGTCCGTAGAATAGTACGTTATCATAAATGATTAAGATAAAAATGCAATAAATCAATTTTGGTTGAGTTCTACTTATTTAAACATGATTTTCATGTTTAAGAAATCATGTTATAGCCATGCTGTGTGCCCGATTGGGCAATTTATAAAAATATCGTCTATCGCATAATACTTGTATGTTTTATAACTACAACGAAGATTACCAATATGACAGCTGTATCTCGAAGGGGATATGTTCAATCAATCCGCGCACTTCGTCTTTGCGCGAAGTACTCGTTATGTACCTCAAGCAGTTGGCGTTTTATACCTTGCAGTTGAAATATTTGGGGATAAAGAACAACCTGACCGAAGACCTGATATTGAACACCCTGTCGGGGCTTATGTCCAATCTGGAGTTTGGGAACAAGCAGTTTTATCAAACATTGATTAACCTCAAATCCCTCATCATTGAATCCGTCGATATTTACAATAAGACGTGCAAAGAGCGCAATATCAAGCCAAAAGAAATTCAGACAAATATAAAACTGAACAAAAAACTGAATATCACAGATTTAATCCGTTTGGGCGAGAAAGAGTTCAACAAGAAACTAAAATCACTCTCGGACAGCAAACGTAATCTGTATGAAATTATTTTCCTCGTGTTGAAGAGTATTTGTATCAATCTGGTGGAGCTCAAGAGTTTTGGAGAAGAGAGCGACTGCGCGTATTCCGAGATATTGTATCTTTTGAATACGATTAATTTTCCCGAGCTTTCGGAACGAATTTTGACAAAAAAGATTAATAAAGCGGTCGAGATAGACCATATGTTGAGAACGATGTTGTATAACAAGCGCGTCGAAAAGTTTGGCGAACAAACCAAGGCAAAAGTGTCTTATACAACTTATCCTAATAAGGCGATATTGGTTGCGGGGACGAACATTGTGGAACTCAAAAAAGTGCTTGATGCAACAAAGGATATGGGGATAGATGTATACACCCACGGCGATATGATTACGGCGTATACTTATCCGAAGTTTAGGCAGTATTCACATCTCAAAGGTCAGTTTGGCAAAGGGATAGAAAATTGCCTGTTGGATTTTGCGACTTTCCCCGGGGCAATACTTATCGCGAGACATTCGCTTGAGAATATAGAATATCTCTACAGGGGCAGACTGTTTACGACGGATAATTTTGTCCCTAGAGGGGTAATACAAATTAAAAATGATGATTATTCTTCGCTTATCAATTCCGCCATGTCGGCGAAGGGTTTTAAAACAGGCAAAACGAGAGAGTCCGTGACTATCGGCTGTGACAAAAAGAATTTGGATAAAATCTTGGACAACTTAGCCGAAAACATTAGTTCTTATAAAAATATAATCATAATTGGGACGGAAGAATTTACGCAGGAACAGCGCAATTATTATAATACTCTTGCGCAGCATGTGTCCGACGATACGTTTGTAATATCTCTGTCCGAGAACCATAATATAAGAAATTTTGTGAGAATAAATACGGCACCTGATTTTTTTATGATTTATCGTATATTGAATAAACTTTTGCCTGTCTCAAAAACGCACGGGGTGAGGTTGAGCGTCTTTATGGCAAAGTGCAATAAACATACGATTTCCAATGTCTTAAATTTAAAGCGTCTCGGAGTCGATAACATCTTTTTGAGCAAATGTTCCCCTGTCATGCTTAATCCGACACTTACGGAAACCCTAAAAAAGGTCTACAATATAAACCCGACCACAAATGTCTGCGAAGACCTAAAAAAGATAAAAGGACTGTAAAAATTACTCGTCGGCTTTCTTTTTGTAACCGCAGGCGCGGTTTGAACATTCGATAACGTCTCCGCTCTTTAAGTGACGTTTGACGAGCAGTGCTCCGCAATCAGGGCATTTCTCGCCCGTAGGTTCGTTCCAAAGCACAAAATCACAATTCGGGTACTGGTTACAGCCGTAGAATATTACTCCGCGCTTTGATTTTCTCTCGATAATCTCGCCCTTGCCGCACTTAGGACAAGTGACTCCCGTGGATTTTACTATGCTCTTTCTGTCTTTGCAGTTCGCGCACTCGGTGTATCTGCCGTAAGGCCCTACCTTGATATACAAATCCCCGCCGCATTTTTCGCATTTGCCCTCAGCCTTTTCAGGTTCGCTCGGGTTATTAATAACTGCGCCCGATTTATCAAGCGATAAAATTGTTTTACACTCAGGATATCCCGAACATCCGAGGAACTGGCTCCCGTATCTGTTTGTGCGGACAATCATTTTTCTTCCGCAATTCGGACACGTTACGTCGCTTTCAATCCTTATTTTCTGCGCATTGCTCATAACGTCATTGACGTTATCAATGAACGGTGTATAGAAATCCTGCAAAACTTTGTTCCAAACAGCCTTTTTCTCGGCTATTTTATCGAGTTTTTCTTCCATTCCCGCCGTGAACGCATAATCCATAATATCAGGGAACTGCGTCACAAGCTGTTTGCAGACAGTCTTGCCCAAAAACGTCGGCACAAGTGCCTTATCCTGCTTTTCGACATACTGTCTTTGCTGGATTTTCGTAATAATACTTGCATACGTAGACGGACGACCGATTCCGTATTCTTCCAACGCTTTGACTAATGATGCTTCGGAATATCTCGGAGGCGGCTGCGTGAAATGCTGTTTCGGCAAAATATCCTCTAATTTCAAATCATCACCTTCGGATAAATCAGGAATCTTAGCCTCATTCTCGTTTTCTGCATCTTTATACAACTTTAAGAACCCGTCAAAAATAACCTTGCTTGTTCCTGTCTTCAATTCATAATCACCTGCCGTGATATCGACGGACTTATTGGCAATCTTTGCAGGTGCCATCTGTGATGACATAAACTTGTTCCAAATGAGTTTATACAGTCTGTACTGCTCATTTGTGAGATATTGTTTTATGCTGTCAGGTGTTCTTTCCGGATAAGAAGGTCTGATAGCCTCGTGCGCGTCCTGAACGTTCTTTTTACTCTTTACGTAATTGTTAGGTTTAGCTGGATAATAGTTTTCACCAAAGTTTTTCGTGATGAAATCTTTTGCCATAACTTGTGCGTCGTCGGAAATACGGACACTATCGGTTCTCATATACGTAATTAAACCGACGGAGCCTTCTTCCAGTTCAATCCCTTCATAAAGTCTTTGCGCAATCTGCATTGTTTTCGCAACGCCGTAACCAAGCTTAGAGCTTGCCTCTCTCTGTAAAGTCGAAGTGATAAACGGAGCGGTCGGTTTTCTTGTCGTCTCACGCTTTGAAACATTCGTAACCGTATATTCCATCTTAGGATTTTCAAGCTCTGATTTTATCTTTTGCGCTTCTTCTTCATTGTTTATTTCGATTTTACTGCCCAAATACTTGGATAATTCCGCCTCAAAAGAGCTCCCGTCTTTCTGGAGCTGTGCCGTAATCGTCCAATATTCTACAGGCGTGAATGCATCAATCTCATCTTCTCTTTCGCATATCATACGCAATGCGACGGACTGAACACGCCCTGCTGACAGGTGATAATTCCTGAGCTGTTTCCATAAAACAGGGGATAATTTATAACCTACGAGTTTGTCCAAAATCTGTCTAGTCTGTTGAGCCTTTACCCTGTCCATATCTATTTGACGAGGGTGCTCAACCGCATATTTGACAGCGTGCGGAGTAATCTCGTTAAACTCAATTCTGCAAACCTTATCTTCAGGCACTTTCAAAACTTCTTTTACGTGCCATGCAATAGCCTCCCCCTCGCGGTCGGGATCGGATGCCAGATAAACTTTGTCCGACTTTTTCGCAAGGTCGTTCAGCTTTGATACAACTTTTCTTTTTTCGGGAAGAATAACAAATGACGGCTTGAACCCGTTGTTTACGTCAAATCCGAGCCCGTCTTTTGACGACAAATCGCGCACGTGCCCGAGGCTCGCCTCAATAGTGTAATTGTTCCCCAAAATCTTTTTGATGGTCTTAGATTTTGCAGGAGACTCGACTATTACCAACGCTTTTCCGCTTGCCGATTTTGATGCGGTTTTCTTTGCCGTCGGTTTTGTCGTCGTGCTCTTCGCGCTCTTTGTGCTTTTTCTTGTTGTCTTTTTTGTCGCTGTCGCCGTCGGACTCATATTCTCTCCTCTGAATTTTTTGAGTTTCGTTTAGCTATAATTTTTTGTTATTTTGTCGGTGCGGTAGTGACCACACCCTACTTCTATAATTTAGTTTCGTCGGATTGGTAAACCCGACCTCCTTATATTACTAATTGGTGCGAAACATCGCACCCTACGTTTCTATGTTCTTATCTGTGAAGACAAACCCTCACCCGCATTTGTACGGCTCATTAACTCGCCTACAACTGCTACCCTCTCCCAGAGGTAGAGGGGATAACACTTTCTTACTGCCTTAGTGCCTCAGTATCTTAGTGCCTTATTTATCAGTTTATATAAAACATATAAAAAGTAAAATACTTAATATTTAATATTGCGGGAAAAATGGTTGGAAAAATCGTTAAATAGCTGTCCTGTACCTGTCTCCGACGGTTTTTTCTATTTGTCCCAATAATTCAAGCGTGGTTAACTTCATCAATAAGTCGTTAACATCCGCGCCGGTTTCTTTCTGTATTTCATCAAAACTCTTCGGCTCCGTTTTTACAAATTCAAGGATTATTTCCTCTACCGTTGGTTCTTCATTCCCGTCGTTTTCAGTGTTTTCAGCATTTTCTTCGGTCTTATTCTCGGATTTATCCTTTGTTTTTTCTTCTTTAAACAGCGGGATTTGTTTGTCAATCGTCCAATTTAAGGCGTTCAAAATATCCTCGCCTTCAGTCACGATTGTCGCTCCTGTTTTAATCATTTTGTAAATCCCCGCGGTATTCGGGTTTGTGATTAGCCCCGGAATACACATGAGTTCTCTTCCCTGCTCAAGCGTCAAATTCGCTGTTATGGAGGCTCCGCTTCTCAATGCTGCTTCAACAACAAGTGTGCCGTAAGACAGCCCCGAGACAATCCTGTTTCTTTGAGGAAATCTGAACGCTAACGGCTCAAACGTCGGAAAATATTCCGTAAGGATAGCTCCGTTGCCGTCAATTATTTCCTGATACAAGGCTCTGTTTGATGCGGGATAAACGAAATCAAATCCGCTCCCGATAACGCCGATTGTTTTTAATCCCATATCCAACGCAAACCTGTGCGCGCAAGTATCAGCCCCTGTTGCAAGTCCTGATACAACACACAAATCAGTTCCCGCAAGACCTTTCATAACTTTTTTCAAAGAATCTTGCCCGTTGCGGGTTAATCTTCTTGAGCCTACAATTGCAAGTGTTCTTTTGAGGTTACATACGGACAAATCCCCCTTGCAATACAAAACCGCAGGCGGATTAGAGATTTGTTTTAGCATATACGGGTAGTTTTCGTCCGTATATTTTATTATTTTAATATCCCGCTCCAAGACGGAATTGTAGGCTTTATCAATATCAATCTTGTCTCTGCGTTTGACAAACTCGTCTATACGTTTTTTGTATTTGCCCGAGGTTTGTGCGCTAAACTCAATCAAGTCGTTTATATCGGCTTCAAAGGCTCTTTGTATATCGCCAAAATGTTCAAACAGCGCAAGAATAAACTGTGAATCAATCTCTTCTATTGATGAAAAAGCTATCCAATATTTTGTGTCCATGCGCGCCTTCCCCTGTCTCAAACTGTTATTTATTATATTCTATCATAGATTTTTGCCATATTAATATAAATACACAAGCGGTTTATGTCGGTGCAAAAAATTGCACCCTACTTTTTATATATCTGCCTGTTTTGTTATTTAAGGCTGTTTTAAATCATTTTTTTATCCGATTTTTCAAAATCCATACTTGCAATTTCGCTCCAGTTATATTAAGATATGTTTATAATTATTAAATTTTCTCAAAGAAAATTAAAATTTCGTAATAATTTATGTTTATAAGAATTTAAAATAAAGGATGGTAAAATGGCTGAAAACGAAGAAATGCAAGATGAATCATCAAACAAGCAGTTAATCTTGGTTGCCGATGACGAGGCAAGTATTAGAAGAATTTTGGAAACTCGTTTGAAAATGGTAGGCTATGATGTTGTTACAGCAGAAGACGGTGAAGAAGCTGTTGAAGTATTCAACAAAGAAAATCCGGACTTGGTTGTATTGGATGTTATGATGCCTAAGATGGACGGTTACGGCGTAACCAGAGAAATCAGAAGAACTTCCGATGTTCCTATTATCATCCTGACAGCATTGGGTGATGTATCGGAAAGAATTACAGGTCTTGAACTCGGTGCGGATGATTATGTCATCAAACCTTTCAGCCCTAAAGAATTGGAAGCTCGTGTAAAAGCTGTTTTGAGAAGAACAAATGACAAAGCCGTTGTTGTTCCTGTAGGCGGTAAAGCTGTAGCTAAGAACGTTATCACAACAGGTAACATCAAAATTGATACCGCAAGACGTCAAGTTTACAGAAAGAATGAACGTATCAGACTTACAGGTATGGAATTTAGTTTGTTGGAATTGTTGGTTAGCCACTCAGGTCAAGCATTCTCAAGAAACGAAATTTTGCAACACGTTTGGTCATACCCTGCAGACCACAGAATCGATACCCGTGTTGTTGATGTTCATATTTCAAGATTACGTTCTAAACTTGAAACAGATCCGACAAACCCTGAACTTATCCTTACCGCTCGTGGCGTAGGTTATATGTTCCAAAGAATTAACTAGGGTAACGGTTAAATCAAAAGTTTAAAGAGGGTGACTTTTTAGAGTCATCCTCTTTTTTGTCGTGAAGTGTTAATGTGATTTTAGATAATATCTTTTGTGACGGGGGAATATCCCGAGAACAAAAATGATAGAACCCGTATCCGAGGATAGACCTTTCGGATACGGTTAGTATATAAGCAGTTATTTACGTTCGGTTTCCTGTTGCAATTTATCGCAAGGATTGCAAGGTGCAGGCTCCTGTTCGCAAGGATTACATTTGGGTGTTTGTTGTTCACATTTATCCTTAACGGGACAAGCTTTCTTTTCTTTCTTTGCGCAGTTGCATTTGCTCTTTTGACATCCGCAGCCACAGTTTTGGGCTGTCTTTTCACATTTAGGACATGTGCCCCAGTTCGCAGGGTTTAAGTTTCTCCAGCAAAAAGCATTTGCGCTCAAACTTGTCATTGCCAATGTTGCTACCAATGTTGCAGTTAATAATGTTTTTTTCATAGTTTACTCCTTTTTTGATTTTTAAAATCGAATAATCTGTTTACGTTTTAATATTCGACTAATTGTTGGAATAAAACCATTACCCGATTGGGGGGACTATAATGTGTAATTTGTAATGCGTAATGCGTAATTGTCCGCGGAGCGGAAAACCTCGCCCCTTGCGGGAGAGGTCTGTTTTCTTATATTTTTAAATATTAGAAAGCAGGGTGAGGGGTACATATAATAAAGCAGGTTGCGACATTTTGCACTAATGAAAATGTAGGTTGGGCTTTCAGCCCAACAAAAACTCTAATAAATATGTATAAAATAACAATGACAACTGAAACGCTAACAGGACAAAAAAGTAAATCAGCCACATGCATATACATGAAAAAAAGGGAATATTTTTCGCATCATGTATCAAGCCAAAGTTATTTTGCAAGAGGAAATCGGCGATTTGTAATAAAAATAAATAAAAATTTACATCTTGAAATATATTGTTTCAAATCAAGTCATTTATGGTACATTTAATAGAGACACAAATCAATAACAACATAAAGGGATAGAGAATAGGAGATTCCGAATGGCTGAATATTTAAGCAAAGAAGAGATAAAACAATGGAGAAGTTCGTTAGAGAAGATTACATTGGAAGAGTTTGCGGCAAGATTAGGTAAGAAAGTGGCAGATTCCAGACCTACGAACGATTTGGTAGATATTGTATTTAATGAAGAACATGCTCCGGCATCAAATAAAAAGAAAGTTGAAACAACCGATAAATTATCAAGAATAGCGGAAAGAGCATTCGCAAGAGAACGTCAATTGTCACATACGCCGTTTTCTTTCAGAGCTCCTATTGAACAGGTAGAACCCGTAAAACGTGAAGAAGTAAAGCCTGTTGCTAAAAAGATTGAAAAACCTGCTAAGGCAGAAAAAGTTGAAAAAGCTGTTAAGGCTGTACAACCTGTTAAGGAAATAAAGGCAGAAGCCGTAAAACAAGCTCACGTACAGGAACAAAAACCTGTTGAGGCTCCAAAGGCAGAAGAAAAAGACGCTTTGAGAGAAGAAGTTAATATTGTTCTTAAAAAGAACCTGACAGACAGAGAACAGGTTGTATTTGATTATCTTTTGGAACACAAAAACGAAACCGTATATGCTAAGGATTTAGCTGTATTGTTGGATTTGCCTAGGGATTATATCTACAAATACATCAAGAATTTAAGAGCAAAAATAGAAGGCGACAAGCTTAAAAACGCTACAAGAGGCGGGTTTGTACTTTCTGTATAATTAAAATTTACAATAAAAAACAAAAAGCAGTCTTTTTAAATTTAAAAGACTGTTTTTTATATTTGTAGCAAAAAATTTTATTACGGGTGTTATATAAGCAGAACAGGATATTTTATGAACACTAATTTAAAGAATATAACATTGGCAACGTCGATTTTATTGGCGACATGCAAGAGTACAACAACGACACAGATGAAGAAAATTGAGCCGAAAAGGATTTCTCCGAGAGAAGTTACGACGGATTTAATCAAGATGAAAAAAGCGCATGCATTTGATTTTTTGCAGAGTCCGCTGTTGTTGTTACAAAAACTTGAGGCAAAAAACACTTTTAATAAGATAAAGGTGCCAAAACCTAAGAAGAGTATGGACGTATCAAAGACGAAATACAAAGGCAGTCCGGAGTTTTTGGATATGTTTTTGAGCGGAGTGCTTGAGGGCAAAGGTAAACAGTTCTGCAAAGCACAGGAAAAATACGGTGTGAATGCGACCTTCCTCGTCGGGATTGCGAACCTTGAATCTGCAAGGGGAACCTCAAACATAGCAAGGACAAAAAACAATATTGCGGGCGTCAGAACATCAAAAGGGTATTTGAACTATAAATCCGTAGATGATTGTATAGACAGCCTCGCAGCTAATATAAGAGAAAATTATATCAATGAAGGCTACACCACAATAGCTAAGATAAACAAAAAATACTCCGAATGCGACGAATGGAGCGAGCGCGTAGTTGGCTGTATGGACAATATGTATAACTCCTCCAAGAGCCTGTTACTGAATTACAAATAAAGTAATGATAAGGAGCGTCATGCTGAATTTGTGCCAAGGATTGTTAATGATGTTTATATAGTACATGTCATTGCGAGACAGTCAAAGGCTTGACTGTCGTGGCAATCCAGCTGTTTTTTCGTTACATAACAAATAAAACTATTCTATTATTTTAATATTCGTATGTTTAAGACAGATATTTTCTAATCACCTTGCGTAAAAAAGTTTATCTGATATAATAGACTTACTGATGGCGGGTGTCGTCAAGTGGTTAAGACCTCGGATTGTGGTTCCGATATGCGTGGGTTCGAATCCCACCTCCCGCCCCACTATTAAAATTAACGGATTTTTAATATATTATTAAAGGCGGAAATAAACTCATCGAGCAGGTTTTCGCCTTTTACATTATGGTTCGAAGTCTCCATTTGAATATTAAAAACTTACGATTTCATGAGTTTTTTGTTTAATGTTTTAATGTCTAAGCTGTAATATTTTTAACTGTTTTTATCATTATGAAATTGAAATAACACAACCAATAAACCTCCCTTATTTCAATTTGGGTTGCGAAATTGAAATAAGGATGTTTTTTATAATAAAAACTAACTGTAAAATATAATATCACTTAACAAATAAGGCTATTATTGAAACAACTAGAGCGGCTCCAGCAATAATTATTGATGCACAAAATTGTCTTTGTGAGGATTTTTGATTTTCAAGAGTCATTTCCTCAATTTGTTTTACAGATTGAGTGTTTTGTGTCGTTAAATCCAAGATATTTTTTATGCACTCAATGTTTGCAAGTGTTAACATTTTAATATCAGATGAATTTTGTGTCTGCTGTTTTAATTCATTTAATTGAGTTTGTTTATATTGTACTGATGCTTGTTCTCGTCTGTGATTTTCTTCTACGGATTGAGCATTATTTGGTTGGTTTAACATGATTATTTTACTCTCCAGTATATTATTATAAATAATACATATTATGTAATTAATAACATAATAACTTGATTTGGTAATAAACTTTATAAAACTTCATGTTTTGATAAAACATCAACATTTAATGATATAATTTTTCTATGGACAGACTGACAAAAGAGCAAAGGCATAGAAATATGCAGGCTGTTAAAAATAAAGACAGTAAAATTGAACTTATGTTGCGGTCAGCATTGTGGAAAAAGGGGTATCGTTACAGGAAAAATTATACTAAGCTTGAGGGAAAACCTGATATAGTTTTGCCAAAATATAAAATAGTTATATTTTGCGATAGTGAATTTTGGCATGGATATAATTGGGAAGAACGAAAAAATGATATAAAATCAAATAAAGATTTTTGGATAAAGAAGATTGAAGGAAATATTAAAAGAGACAAAACTGTAAACAAAATTCTTATGGAACAAGGATGGAAAGTTCTTCGGTTTTGGGGTAAAGATATACAAAAACATTTAGAAAAATGTGTAACTAAAATTGAAAAAGAAACAAAACGGTAATGAGTGTCAATTATATAGAAAAAGATTATAAAAAAGAAAAAGATTTAAGCACAGGGCAATTATATTTTTTAGAAAATATATATTGTAATGGGAATGTTCCGTTTCCTTCTCCTAAAAATGTTAAATTTACTTTTATCGATTTATTTGCAGGGATTGGAGGCATGCGAATTGCATTCCAAAATTTAGGAGGGAAATGCGTATTCAGTTCTGAAATAGATGCTAAAGCCCGTCAAACGTACGCTTTAAATTTTGGTGAAATTCCTGACGGTGATATAACGAAAATAAATGAAAATGAAATTCCTGACCATGATATTTTGGTTGGGGGCTTTCCTTGCCAAGCTTTTTCTATTGCAGGAAAACGAGGAGGCTTTAAAGATACAAGGGGAACGTTATTTTTTGATGTTGCAAGAATTATAAAGGCTAAACGACCAAAAGCATTTTTCTTGGAAAATGTAAAGGGATTAACTAATCACAGAGGGGGCAAAACGCTTGCAACAATACTAAATGTATTAAGAAATGACTTAGGTTATATTGTACCTAATCCGCAAATAATGAATGCCAAAAATTTTGGGGTTCCACAGAACCGAGAAAGAATTTTTATAGTCGGTTTCAGACCTGATTTAGAGATAAAAGAAGAAGATTTTTCATATCCGGAACCTACTGATACAACTAAAACAATTAGAGATATTTTAGAAGAAAAAACCGTATCTGCAAAATATTATTTATCTACAACATACCTAAAATGTTTAGAAAGACATAAAGCCAGAAATGAAGCTAAAGGAAACGGATTCGGATATGAGATAAAAGATTTGGACGGAATATCCAATACTATCGTTACAGGTGGAATGGGAAGAGAAAGAAATCTTATAATCGATAAACGTTTAAAAGATTTTACCCCTGTTACTCATATCAAAGGCGAAGTAAACAGATTAGGAATAAGGCGAATGACTCCGAGAGAATGGGCTCGATTGCAAGGATTTCCCGATACATTTATAATTAAAGTTGCAGATGTAAGTGCTTATAAACAATTTGGCAATTCTGTTGCAATTCCTGCAGTACAGGCAACAGCTAAAAATATAGTTGAGAAGATTATTAAGGATTAAATATGATTACGCAAAATAAAGGAGAATGGAGTGAACTTTACGTTTTCTTAAAATTATTAGGAGACGGAAAGTTGTATGCAGCTGATGCCGATTTGAATAAAATAGATAATTTATATTATCCTTTGATTGAAATTTTACGAAAAGAAGGAAAACAAATAAATCATTATAAAAGAAATAATGAAAATACTAATATAAGAGTACTTGACGAAAAAGGAAATATATTACTACAACTGCCTGCTGAAGAATTTGAAATAAAAGCGACGATTCTATTAAGCGCAATTCAAAAATCAAAAAGTACATTTTCTGTTCCTGATATTGAAGCTTTTATGAAAGTTATCCATTGTACAAAGGTCAAGGCTGATTCAACAGACAAAAGCGATATAACGCTTGTGCTACATGATAACAAAACGCAACGTGACGATACGTTTGGGTTTAGTATAAAATCAAGATTAGGCAATTCTTCAACATTATTAAATGCAGGAAACCCAACCAATTTTATATATGAAGTTGATGGAAAATTAGACAATAAGCAAATTAAAGAAATAAATAATATAACGACTCATTCAAAAATTCAAGATAGAATAAAAAAGATTAAAAGTTATGGGTGTAAATTAAAATTTAATGGAATGGAAAATGAAAATTTTAAAGCTAACTTGCAAATGATAGATGTTACGTTTCCTTTAATTATGTCAGAGTTTTTATTGCAATATTATATCGGAAATGGAAAAACATTATATGAGCTTACTCCTATAGTAAGAAAAATTAATCCTTGTAATTTAAATACAGATTTACCTCATTTGTTTTATGAACATAAGGTGAAAACATTTTTAACTGATTGTGCGTTAGGTATGACGCCTGCAAAAGTTTGGGACGGAACATATCAAGCTACAGGAGGGTATATCATAGTAAGAGAAGATGGAGAAGTTCTTTGTTACCATATTTATAATCATAATGAATTTCAAGAATACCTTTTTAAAAATACTCGTTTTGAAACTCCTAGTGCTACACGTTATTGTTTTGGACATATTTATCAAGAAAATGGTAAAAATTATATAAAACTAAACTTACAAGTACGTTTCATTTAATACAAAATAATAAAAAGGACTATAATCACTACCCACCAATGGCACAGCCGATATTATAAACACAAAATGTGGCAAACGACTTTATTTTACTTATAAAGAATCCGGGAAATCAGATATTTTCCCTATCATAAACAGCGGAATATTATATAAACCGTTGTTTATCTCAAAATCCGCAAGGCTTGTTCTTATGCTTTTTTCAGGTTGAAATTTTTCTCTGTATGTTTTTAAAGATTTCGCCTGAATATTTGTATTCGCTTTTACCTTGACAGGAATAACATATCCGTCTGTTTGGATAATAAAATCAATCTCTGCATTTCCGGATTTGCTTATCCAGTATGCAACCT
This sequence comes from Cyanobacteria bacterium UBA7753, assembly GCA_002481545.1. Taxonomy (GTDB): domain Bacteria; phylum Cyanobacteriota; class Vampirovibrionia; order Gastranaerophilales; family Gastranaerophilaceae; genus UBA2883. Next base: position 13,653 of record DLEF01000042.1, read on the forward strand.
CCATATCCTCAAGTGTTTTTAATTGTTGCAGGACATATTGTTCCGCTAAGGCTCCGTTAAATTCGGTAAAAATTTTATCTCCTTCAATCAATGTTCGTGCGGGGAGTTTACTTAAAGCACAAAGCAACCCGACATCCAAAACGAATAATTTAAAAGCTTTTGTATCTTCATAAGCTTTTATCGGCAGTGCCGGTTTCGTAATACGGTTTATCTTATAAACAAGTCCGCAATTCATAAGCCAAGCTAAAGCTTCTTCAAATTCCTCCGCTCTTGCCCCTTGCTTAATTTTTTTATACACAAATTTTTTACTTTCTTGTGTTAATTGGTTCGGAATAGAATCCCATAGCAAATCGATTTTTAACTTTCCGGTAGAGGATATATGTTTTGAAAAATCATTCCTATATGCATCCAAAATGTTTTCTTGTATTTTTCTTACCTTTTTATAATCTTTATTTTTAATAAAATTATTAACCGCCTCAGGCATTCCGCCTACAAAATAATACTGTTTTAACCATTCAATATATTTAGGTTTGAATGTTTTGATATTTTCCGAATTCGGGTTGTTCAAAAGTTCTGCAAAACTATTTTCTCCAAGCGCTTCCAAAAATTCTAAAAATGATAACGGATACAAATCCAAAAAATCGACTTTCCCGACAGGGAATGAAATGTTTTCATGCAAAGCTACCCCCAACAAACTCCCTGCCGCAACTATATGATATTCAGGATTATTTTCATAAAAATATTTTAATGCCGTTAATGCCTTCGGACATTCTTGTATTTCATCAAGGATAATAAGAGTATTTTGAGCATCAATCGCAGAATATTCAAGCTCTAAACCATTGATAATTCTTTGAGTGTCTAAATCTTTTGAAAAATGTTCACACATTAAATCATTGTTTTCAAAATTTATATAGATAGTTTTTTTATATTGAGTTTTGCCAAACTCCTGCATCAACCAAGTTTTGCCAACCTGTCTTGCCCCTCTGATTATAAGTGGCTTTCTGTCCTGACTTTCTTTCCATCTTATTAATTGTTTTATTGCATAACGTTTCATATCCTAATAAACTTAGCATATATCAGGGTTTGTGTACTCATTTATATAGTGTAATTTTTTAAAATTTTACATTTTTTCGAGGGA
>DLEF01000042.1:14846-29812 GCA_002481545.1 Cyanobacteria bacterium UBA7753
TTACATTTTTTCGAGGGACTTTTCGGAAATTGAAAAATAATCGTTTTGTGTTTTTAAGTGAACAAAAATATAAAGAAAGTTACTTTTCTTCCACCTGTCAATGACCGTTTTTGTTGGCTCCTATACGTTTTATTATTCCTGCTTGTTGGAGTTTTTTATATTTAAAACAATGCTTTTCTTTGTTATGCCTATATCTTGAGCAAGTTCTTCTTGTATGATAAAAGGATTTGCCTTTATAGCTTCAATAATTTTTTCTGATTTACAGTAACCTTTACAGTTACCTTTATAGTAACCCTGTTTTTGCAGTTCCTTACCCGCCAATGGCACAGCCGATATTATAAACACAAAAGGCGACGAACCATGCGATGGCGCATTGAGTGAATACGACAAGCAAGGCATATCTTTTGCCGAGCTCGTGGCGCACCATTGCGATTGCTGCGACACACGGAGTGTACAGCAGCGAGAATATCAGGAACACAAACGCCGTGAGCTGTGTGAACATTTGAGGTAATTTGCTGACATCTCCACCGAGTAAAATCGTAAGCGTACTTACAACGCTCTCTTTTGCCATAAATCCTGTCAAAAATGCTGTCGTGACACGCCAATCCGTTATGCCCAACGGTTTGAATATAGGCACCAAAACCGTTCCCAAAATTGCAAGCATACTGTTTGCAGGGTCAGTTACCAAATTTAACCTTATATCGAAATTCTCAAGGAACCATACAATAATCGTTGCCCAAAATATTATCGTAAACGCTTTTGTTATAAAATCCTTAGACCTCTGAACAATCAGTCTGAAAACATTTACCGCACTAGGGAACCTGTAATTTGGCAGTTCCATTACAAACGGCACCGGCTCACCCTTGAAGAAAAATCGTTTCAACAGGAACGCAAACGTAATCCCGACCACAATCCCCACAAGATACAGCCCGATTATGACTTCTATCTGATGATATTTGAAAAACGCTGCCGTAAACAGTACATAAATAGGGAGTTTTGCTGAACAGCTCATAAACGGAGTCAAAAATATGGTCATCTTTCTGTCACGCTCGGAAGGCAAAGTCCTTGTTGCCATAATCGCAGGCACCGAACACCCGAACCCGATTAGCATAGGTACAAAACTCCTGCCCGAAAGTCCGATTTTCCTCAAAAGTTTGTCCATCACAAACGCAACCCTTGCCATATATCCCGTATCTTCCAATATAGACAGGAAGAAGAACAAAACAACAATGATAGGCAGAAAGCTCAAAACACTCCCCACCCCCGCAAATACACCGTCAATAATAAGCGAATGTACAACAGGATTTAATCCATACACCGTGAGTGCGGAATCCGCAAAATTGGTAACATAAGCGATTAATTCTTCCATTAAATCGGATAAATACGTCCCGACAGGTCCGAAAGTCAGGTAAAAAATAAATCCCATAATGACCAGAAACGCCAAGAATGCTGTGTATTTCCCTGTCAAAATTTTGTCTAACTTCATCGAAAATTTTCTTGAAGGCGACTCCTCGCTTTTTTGGACGTAATCAGCGCACAACCTCTCAATAAAAGAGAACCTTGAATCCGCAAGTGCCGCTTGCCTGTCCATTCCTCGCTCTTTTTCCATATCGGAGATTATTTGTTTAATCGTTTTTTGCTCATCTTCGTCAAGATTGAGCGCGTTTTTAATTAGCGGATCATCTTCGGTCAGCTTTGTTGCGGCAAACCTAATTGGTATATTAGCGTTTTTCGCCTTATCCGCAATCAAGTGAATAATTGAATGAATGCATTTATGTATGCTTTTTTCGGACCCAATATTTTCATCGCAAAAATCAAGTCTCCCGGGGTGTTCATTATAAGAGGCAACATTTATAATATGCTCTACAAGCTCGTCCAAACCCTCATTTTTTGATGCCGAAATCGGTATAACAGGTACCCCAAGCGTTGCCTCGAGCCCGTTTATATCAATCGCTCCGCCTGCCTCTTCGACCTCATCCATCATATTTAGCGCAATAACCATCGGTATATCAAGCTCTATGAGCTGTATCGTCAAAAACAGGTTTCTCTCAATGTTTGTCGCATCAATAATATTGATTATCCCGTCAGGCTTTTCGTCAAGAATAAAATTACGAGTCAGGATTTCCTCACTGCTATACGGCGACAACGAATATATCCCCGGTAAATCCGTGATAGTCACGTTTTTATGACCTCTAATTATTCCGTCCGTTCTATCTACTGTAACCCCCGGAAAATTCCCCACATGTTGATTAGCGCCCGTGAGTTTATTGAACAAAGTCGTTTTTCCGCAGTTTTGGTTTCCCGCGAGCGCAAGCCTTAGAGCTGTTTTTTCTTAATATTTTTAAACTTCCTTGGCTGATAGCTGTCCTGCTCCCCGATTTTGGAGTGTTCAATATTCTTAAATTGTTTATTTTTTCTCTGTACCGTATCAGTGGAATGAATGTCGGAAATGACTATCTTTGACGCGTCGGATTTTCTCAAAGTAAGAACATATCCGCGCAACTGAAGCTCTAAAGGATCGCCCATAGGCGCGGTCTTGAGGAGTGTTACCTCAACGTTCGGAGTTAACCCCATATCGAGTATGTGTTTGCGCAGAGCCTTATCCTCGCACTCTATTGCTCGGACGATTGCGTCCTGCCCTATTTCCAGTTTGTCTAATGTTGTCGTCTTTTCCATAATAAAATCTTGTGTTATCGTTCAAATACCTTGTTATCATACCATGAACATTACCCGTTTGCTAGGATACTAAGGAGCTAGGGCACTAAGGCAGGGGTAAATATAATTCGTAATTTGTAATGTGTAACTATTCCGCAGAGTGTAAAACTCGCCCAAAACAAGAGAGGAGTACCAACGACTACGATATTAGAATTATTTGTTGTCACTCCCCACCTGTGCTTGTACGGCTCATTAATTCGCCTACAATCACTATCCTCCCCAAGTCGGGGAGGATACCACGGGTTTGTCCTCTTAGATAACATATCAATAAATATTACATGTTTGCCTTAAAATTCCATGAAATAATTTATAATATTTTGTTATTTTTCCGTTGACTTTTTAATATTCATCATTAAAACATGAACGAACCTTGAACCCGTATGTGTATCGGTGTAACAAAAACTAATCTAAACGGATGATTTTTCTCAAAGAACATTAAAGTGGTAAACGGATTATTCCGATAAGACAGACAGGTGAGAGGGGGCAAATCAAAAAATCCCCACAAGACAAAAAGAAGGTGTAAAAAATGTCAAACGGATTTGGAGCCGGATGGTATCCGCAATATGATTTAGCAGCAAGAATACAGCATACGAAGCTGGACACAGGGACGGTCGGAATGTATCCCGCACGTATGGAGCGTATGGAGGAGCCTGCGACAGCAGATTTTAAAGGTGTTTTATCAGGGTTGGTCGAACATTTTAACAAAGACTTGAACGCACCTGATAACCTTTTGAAAGATGTTATGTCGGGTAATGATGATGTCGATATCCACGATGTTATGACTGCAATGGCGAAAGCGGAAATTAATGTTAACGTTGCAACCACCGTTGTCGGTAAAATCATACAAACATACGATAAAATAATGCAAATACAGGTATAATATATTATTACTGACAGGTGTGTACAAACAAAAAATAAATGTTAGGGTGTTGTAAAAATGGATTTTAAAGCTTTATTGAATAACAGAAACTTCTTAATAGGAGCGTTGGCGGTAGGAGTTATATTGTTTGCACTTCTTATGACAATCGCTATTGTCTCAACCGTAAACGGCGGAAACTCCGGCGGACAAGTTGTAAAAGAAAAAGTCATCAAGACTCCGCTGGACCTGTTAACAACCGATAACCTCGGCAAAGCTATTGAAATCCAAGCCCTTTTGGCACGTGAAGGTATTACGGCAGAACGTAAACTTGACGGTACCAAATCAACGATATTTTTGCCTAAATACACTCAATCAGAACGTGACAGAGCACTTTTAGCAATCGTAAAAAGCGGACTTATGGACCAAAACGTCGGCTTGGAAATGTTTGATAAAGGTGACTTTACATCAACAAAAGAAGATAAGAGAATACGTTTGGTAAGAGCAATCGACGGTGAACTCGCAAGATTAATCCGTAAGATACCTCCTATCGAAAACGCATCCGTATTTATATCTATTCCTGAACAGACAATGTTCGCATCTCAACAGAAACCTGTTACGGCAACGGTTCAAATCGATATGCCGAGCGGTGATAAGTTAGATGCCTTCAAAGTTAAAGCAATTACAAACTTACTTATCGGTTCCGTTTCGGGCTTAACCTCCGAAAACGTAGCTATTACCGATACAAACGGTAACGTATACAACAGCATTATGTCTCCTACCGATGAGCAGGAAGAACGTATGCGTGAACAAGATAAATACATGCAACAAAAGGTTAACATTCAGTTAGACAGACTTGTCGGGAAAGGCAACTATACCGCTACGGTATCAACTTTCTTGAAACAAGCTCCGTCAGAAAAGATGACAGAATGGTATGATCCTAATACAAAGACTGCTATGAGTGAACAAACATTCCATGAAGGTTTGGGCGACCAAACGGCTGACAGCAACAAGAATACAAACGCTGTATCAGTTTACCTTCCGAACGGTTTACCGGGTGGCGGTGCCGACTCTTCTCAAAACAGAAACTATTCAAGAACAGCAAGAGAAGTTCAATACGGCGTATCAAAAATTCAAACAAAAGAATTTGCTGACTCAGGTACCATAGAAGATATTTCAATCGCGGTAACTTTGGATAAGGCTGCACTTCCACCTGATTTATCATTGGAAGAATTAAAAGAATTGGTAGCACGTTCTGCCAGCCCTAAATGTAATCCGCAAAACGTATCCATAGCATTCAACGATTCAAACGATCCTTACCTTGCTTCGGATAACCCTGAAAAATTACCTAAACCTGAAGAAACAGGTAACCCTTGGTGGTTAGCGGTAGCACTCGTAGGCTTGAGTTTGATAATCGGTCACAGATTCGTTGTTAAACGTCTTGCTAAGATGAAGGAACAACACGAAGACGAAATGGATGTCTTGAGAGAACAGGCAATGATGCACGAACGTCAATTGCAGGATGTAAGCAGACAGGCTGCAGACTTGATGTCAAGTCAAGACCAAATGCAACAGAACTTACTTGAGGAAATAAATTCTCGCGGTATAGGTCAGAAACAGGCGGATATTACACCGCTCAGAGATGCACTGGCTGACTTGAAAGAAGAGTTTGAAACATACGATGAAGAAGAAGATACAAACAAGATAAAAAGCTGGATAGAACAATAGAACGGAACTCGATTCCGTTTTATTGACTTCGGCGGATAACCGACAAATGATGTATTTTCAATTCCGATAAAATGTATTATAATAAATATTAAATTAAAACTAAGGTTCGGCAGACAGGTGCCGACAAACTAAAAGAAAAGGAATAAAGATTTGGCAATAGAAGGGTTTGATTATAAAGAATTTGCGAAGATGATGTCATCTCAGGCGGGGGAACTTGTACCTGCCAATTTTAACAAGATGCAAAAAGATTACGTCGTCAAGACCTTGACCAATTTTACATTGCTCGCAGGTGAAGCTGTTTCAAACGATGAGAGCTTGCATTTCAATGCGGATCAGGCAGTTTTCGTAACCCAGATTATTGCGGAATGGTCGTTCCATAAATCTATTGACCTTGTTCACTCGGGGATTATGCCCGAACACTGGGACGGGGTTATGCAGAAGATTGCGTTCACTATTTTTGAAATAGCAAAACAGGCAATCCAAAAAAATATTCCGCAGGATAAAACTCTGCAGTTGATTGAACATCACGTTGATAAGACCTACAAAGAGGCTATTGCCGATTTGGAAAAGAGAGGGATTATCTCAAGTGAAATATCCGAACAGGCTGCGCGCCAATCTAACATTGATGATATGGCACGTCAAGTTCAGGAGCAGGAAGAAGAGCTCGCAAGACAACAGGCTGCAGCGCAACAGCAGCAACAAGCCCAACAGGCTCAACAACAGCCTCAAGGTCAGCCTGTCCAGCAAGGTGCTCCGCAAAACGTGCCGTCTCCTGTTTCAGGAAACAGAGATTTGAAAATAAAATCAATCGCGATGGTTCTGAAACTTTTAGATCAGCGCAGAGTCAATGCCGTCTTGAAACAGTTCCCGCCTGAAGAAGCGGAGGCTATCCAAAGATATGTAAAAACCCCGAGACTTGAGGAACAGGTCGATATCAATACTGCTTTGAGCTGTCTTGAAGATTTGAAAAAAATAATGCCTAAGAAAAAGAAATTATCTCAAGATAATGTTGTCCATGAAATGGATAAGGTATTCAATAAGCATGACATGGAAGAGGTTGAACAAACAGTAAAATCGGAAAGACCTTTTGTAAAACGTTTCGTTTCACAGTCTTATGAAGGCGATTATTACCAAGGCATGCCGTTGCAGGTTGCGAAGATTCTTGTAAATTATGTAAAAGATAACCTCAAAGACGATGAGAACAACGGACAGGGGTAATATAATTCGTAATTTGTAATGCATAATTCTTAATTGTTCAGTTCGGAAGGAAGTAGGTCGGCATTACTATGCCGACAATAATTGTTTATATATAGTTGGATTTGTAAATCCGATCTACAGACTTATTAAGAAATTCAACCTTCTCCCCCCAAGTGGCGAGGGTAAAACCGTTGCAGTAGCAACGGTTTAGCTTGTGCGGTAGCACAAACTCCTGTCTCGCCCCCGACTGCGGGAGAGACCGCAGCTGTTGAAAACAAGTAGTTACAGATGCGAGTGAGGGGGAACAGTAACAATTCATAATTATTGTCGGATTGGTAAATCCGACCTACAGCTATCCTCCCCAAGTCGGGGCGGATTAATCCGCTACGCGGAATAATTATGCATTACATTTTCCTTATTGTCCGATAGAGTTGGCAAATTCTTTATAAACATTCATCCTGTAATCAAACGCTTCAGGTGAGGTGTTGAAGGTATTGTTATATCCGCTTTCTATGTCGCCGTAGGTTGAGCGGTTTTCACTTCTCATCATTTGTTCGTGCGTGTTTGTATACGGTGAGAGCGGGAAAATATCTGTCATCTGCATATATGTAGGGAGTCTGTAGCTTACGTCTTCATATGCGTTAAAAGCGTTTTTGATACGGTTGAGTCTTTGTTCAAAGCCCATTCCGCCTGTATCGTTGTCGTCTGATATTACTGGACCTGCCGCATATTCATCGTTCCAGCGTTGTTTTTTGTATTCATGTATAACGCTGTTGAAATCGTCTGCCTTACCCCAGTCGTTGCCTGCGGTTAAGCCCATATCATTAAATCTTGTATCATCGGTGCATTTTTCACCGATTAGAGAAATATCATTTCTGCCTGTCTTTTCACGAATTTGGCTTGTTATATATTGCATTTGTTTATAATTCGGAACCCTGCCTTCTCCGCAATAGTTACCCATATCGTAGTTACCGACATGTTTTGCACTGTCAAAGAAGATTGAATCAAATCCGAGGTCTACCGCCCAGCAACAAGCGTCGATAAATGCTTTTTCGTCTCTGTCCCAGTTGAACGGTCTGCCCTGTACGGTCATTTGACCTTCCGAGAGAGGCATTCTTATACCTGTTTTTAAACCTCTGATATGTGCTAAATCGTTGAACGCTTTGACTTGTTCATCGTCACCCATTCTCTGGTTGCCTCTTGATAGTGTTCTTGAGGTCAGGTTTTTGGATATACCCGAATGTAAATCGACAGAGTAAAGTGATTTATCACCTATCTTGTTGTCGCCGTTGTTACCCTTAGTAGGGTAAAGCTGTGACAATATTACGCAGTTTGCGTAACTCTTGGAAGATGGCGGAATTGCAGGAAGTAACTTAATTACGTTCAGTAATCCTTCCTGTTTTTCATCACCCTGTGTCATTGCGACAAGTCGCGGATTTATTTCTATATAATTTGCTCTGCGCCCCCATTTGTTGCCGTAATCAGGTGACAATATGTAGGACGGAATTTCATAATTATTATTCAGAGTGCAGATACTCTGTATTGCTTGTTCAGGTGTGCGTTTAAGCAGGTCTTCAGGGTTCATTGTTGACCAGCTTTTGCCCGAAGATGTCCGATAAGCGTTTCTTTCGGTTTCGTCATCTTTGTAGATTTCGTTTCGTCCCGTAAGAATCCAGAACAGTTTTTTCGCGGGTTGTTGATCCCCGTAATAGCCCTTAAAATTGATATTCGCCTTATTATAAACGGCAATATTATTCAACCCGCTCGCACTGTAGGATCGTTGATTATCCTGCTTTTGGCACGGTTTGTTATTATTGGTTGAATAATTATTCAGCCCGATTTGGCTGTTAAGATTAATCTTCATATATATACTAAAACATTTTCTTCGCAATATTTGCTATGTAGAAGATAAATTTTTTGTTATGTATGTTTAAATAAATTTCGAACTTAATTATTTACCTCTGCATAAGACTGTCATAATCAAGGTTGTGACTTCTTGCATAATTAATAAATTCAACCTCTTTTTCTGTTAATCGTTTTGTAAAATGCAAAACTTTACCTTTTACAACGGTTTTTCTTCCGCTGTTTTTACGTGCTCCGCCCCATTTCGCAATATTTTTTTCAACTTCTGCATTGATTTTTTCTTGGCGGTCTTGCGGAAGTGCTTTGATTAAATCTTCATTGGTTATAATTTTACGTTTCGTCATCGGCTAAACTCCTTTTGTAATTGCGGATATTCTGTAATGCTTGTTTTATATATCTTTTTGGTGCTTTTTGAGTCTTTTTCAAGGTTATAAAACCTATAATAATTATTCGTTTTCGGTCTTCGTCATATTGAAAATATGCCCGAACTCCTCTGGGTTTAATTTCATAAAGGTCATTCCCTAAACTGTTTATATTCTTATATTTAGTACCCAAAATTTCAAATGTTTTTATTGCAGACAATATTTTGTCTTGACTATCATTGTCAAGTTCCGCATATTGTTCCAATGCTTCCGGTGTGTATTCTGCAATAAAAACTTTGTCTGTCATATTAATATTATACTTGATTTTGCAACTTTTTCAAGTGGTAAATAAAAATAAAATATAAAATTTTACTGTTTGATAAAATATTGTAAAGTGTTTGACATTATTGAGATTGATAATAGAATATTAATATATAGATTGGGTTACTACTATTAAATTTATTCAGAGGAGGCAAAATGCAAAAAAAGATAAGCTTGGCATTATTAGCATCATTGTTGGTAATGAATGTTTCATTTGCGGCATCAAATTACAGTTACAAATCAGGTGCACAGGCTCCTCAATATGAACAAAATTATTACAGTCAGACAACTCAATATCCCGTTAATAACACCTTGAAAGGTCGTGTTGTTACGGTTCCTGCGGGACAAAATATTTCCGTTGTTACATCTACGGGGATTAGTTCCGCGAGTGCATATCTAGGACAGCCGTTTTCAATGGCACTTGCGACCGATTTTTATTATAACGGCGCATTGGTAGCACCTGCAGGCAGTACGGTGGAAGGAAACGTAATACAGGTTACAAAAGCTAAAAGAGGCAGTATAAACGGGAAATTGTGTGTTAGATTTAACCAGATAGTTACCCCGTCAGGGTTGCAAATCCCTATCACCGCAGTAATTAAAACAAACGATAATTCGGGCGTTTTAGTCGGCGGTACAAAAATGGACGTAGCAAAAGAATACGGCAAAGGTGCTGTTGTCGGCTCTGCCGCAGGCGCACTTTCAGGTGTGGTATTCGGCGCACTTGCAGGCGGTAACGTCGGCAGAGGCGCAGCTCTCGGCACTGCAGTCGGTGCAGGCGGCGGACTCGTTAAATCCGCTTGGAATGAAGGTAAGGATGTTGATATCCCTGCAGGAGCTTCCTTAGATATCACCTTGACTCAGCCTATCACGGCTACTCCGACATCAAGTTACTAATCGTTAGATTTAGTAAGTTTGGGGGATACGACTAAATCTTGTTTGATTTAAAATTCTCAAAGAAAAGAAAGATAAATGAGCATATTAAAAAATAAATACGAAATATTAGATGAGGAGAAGGGAAACAAAGGTTACACAATCCCGTCCGTCTTAAAACAGGACGAAGGCGAGGTTAAGTTTAAAGATGCCGTCACTATCTCTACGATATTACACCCGCTTACAGTCGGGCTGGCATGGCTTTTGGTATTTATTCTCGGTATATTGGGAATAAATTTCACTTTGTTTAATCCTCCCGCTCCCGAAAAAAAAGATATAGAATTTGTTTTGGTGGATAAACCTGCTCCGCCGAGAAATCCGCACACTAAAAACAGAGCGGATATGAACTCACGCTCGGGCGGTCACAGAGACAAAACAAAACCTGTTGTTCTGCCAACGGGAACAGGTACTAAACCGACTAAGGCATCTGCAGCATCAGATTTGCAAAAGATGATTCAAAAACAACAGAAAGAAATTCGTCAGGAACAAATACAACAACATAAAAAGGCGGCAGCGCAAAAGGCTACCCAGAAGGCTCCGCAAAAATCGGTAAAAAGAACTGCGACTCCAAAACCGCAGGAAACAACACGTCAAGTGACAAAACCGTCACCGAAACCGCCTGTTGCAAGACCGACGGCGGCACCTTCAAAACGACCTATCTCGGCTCCAAAAACAGTAGCTCCGAGACAAACAACTCCGTTTGCTGTCCCAGTTCCGAGTGGTGCTCCGAGAGGTAAATACTTATCTACAGGCCCTGTAGGCGGTACGGGCACTAAAGGCAGTACAGCAAGATCGGGCGGTTACGCATCAGGTCACGGCACGGGCGGTGCAAGACACTATGCACCTACTCCGTCATTGTCCACATACTCGGGCAGAGGTACAGGCTCAGGCTCGTCCAGAGGAGGCGGCAGTGGTAGCGGTGCACGCAGAGGAACCGGAGGTTACGCAGGTAATCCGGGTGGCGGCGGTGGTCGTCCGGGGATTGATGCAATCAGAGAACCTGATTTCGGCCCTTATATGAGAGAATTACAACGTAGAATTAAATATAATTGGCACCCGCCAAAAGGTAATGAAAGCCGTAAAGTTGTCTTGTTATTCAAGATAGCTAAGAACGGACAGTTGCTCTCTTGCAGAGTATACCGTTCATCAGGCTTGCCGAGTGCGGATCAGGCAGCATTAAGAGCCGTTAAGATGACGGCACCGTTCAGACCGTTGCCTGCCGATTACAGAGGTACTAATATAGATATTCAATTTACTTTTGATTACAACGTATTCGGAGCCTCGATGCGTTAGTGGTAAAGGGGTAAATATATAAGGGGAAACCCTAAACCTCAACAATAAAAAGGTGTAAGTGATATAATAAAAGGAAATAAAAACAGAAAGAGGAAATGACATGGAATTAATATTACATTCAATTCAAATGGACTGGCCGGTACTTTTACCAATCTTGATTTGTTCAATCTTGGTTCTTGCGGCAGTCATTAACAGATGCAGTTTTTACAAAAAGAACAAGCGTGATGTAGTTCTTTTTATACCGAAACTTCAAAAAGAATTGGCTAAGGGCAACTTAGTCGGTGCGCAAAACCTCGCTATCCAGTGTGGTGGCGTTATCGGTGAAGTTACCGAAGAGGCTGTAAGAATTTTCAATGAACAAAGAAAAGGTTTCTCACGTTCATTCGATATCGCAGCAAGCCTTGCAACAAGAAAATTGGAAAACCACCTTACCATCTTAGGTACAATCGGTGGTGTTGCACCGTTCTTAGGTTTGTTCGGTACGGTTGTAAGAATCCTTTATACCTTCCAAGATTTGGCTACACAAGGTAACCAATCTGCAGCGGTTGCTATGGGTATCGGTTCTGCATTGATTGCTACCGCCTTCGGTTTGGGGGTTGCTATCGTTGCGGTTATCGCATACAACACCTTCCAATCAATCGTTAAAAGATATGAAGACGACTTTCAGTTAATCAAGTTATTATTCTTGAGTTTTGTTGACTCTGACGAAGATACAAAAGCTCCTGAAGCTACTTCTTCTTCTATCTCTTTAGGCTAGGGGAAAAGGGGTAAATAATATATAAATAAAGGTATATGCAACGGATTTAAAAATCAGTGTTGTATAGCAGGATAAAAAATGAGTATAAAATCAGAAAAAAATGCATTATTTACAGAAATAAATATCACACCGTTAACAGATATCTTCCTCGTTCTGTTGATTATAATGATGGTTGTTGCGCCGACATTCCAGTCTATGAGCAATAACGTAACAATTCCGGAAGTCAATAACGGTGCTGCGATAGAAGAGTCTACGGCGACTGTATCGGTTACCAAAGACGGCAGAATGTTCTTGAACGATCAAGCCGTCACGCCTGACGATTTGGCGGAAGAGCTTGAAAAACTCAAGCCAAGCTTACAAAAACAAGAGGTTGTCGTCAAAGCCGATGAAAAAGCCAAAAGCTCACTTATTATGGATATAATGGATGCTGCTCAAGAGGCACAATATAAGAAACTCGTTGTTGCGGGTGAACCTTTAACCAAGAAAGCGCAAAAAGCACTTGAAGAAGGTGCCGAACAACAACAATAAAATGAAATCTTTTATGAAAAGAGGATAAAATGAGGGATAGTTTTAACGAAATAAATATTACACCGTTAACGGATATTTTCTTGGTACTGTTAATTATCATGATGGTTATTGCACCTATGATGGATCAACAGGGGTTGAAACTTGTCGTTCCTCAAGCCGTAAAAGAACAGAGTACAAAAGAGTTTAAAACAATCAATTTTGTCGTCACCTCTGATGATAAATATTATATGGATGATAACGAAGTTGATTTGTCTAACTTATCCAACGTAATATCGGAAAAAATGAAGACATGCCCTGACGGACTTTTAATTCAGCCTGAACCTAATGCGGATCACGGTGCTGTTGTAAAACTCATTGATGTTGCCCGCAGCGTTGGGATTACCTCTGTTTCCGTCTCAGGAGGGTAAATATAATTCGTAATTAGGAATGCGTAATTCGTAATTAACGGCACTAAGATACTAGGGCACTAAAGCACTAAGAAAGCAGGTAGGGTGTGTTCGCCAACGCACCGACAAAATCTTTGGAAAGTAGGTCGGCATTACTATGCCGACAAAAATTGTGAATATTATATATTGTCGGATTGGTAAATCCGACCTACATACTAAGTGGCTAAGGCACTAGGGCACTAAGTAAGTTCAAAGTTTAAAGTTAATAACTTTGCACTTTTAACTTTGAACTTTGCACTCTCTTTATATTTACCCCAAAAAAAATCCACCTGTTGGGACAGAGTGGCATAATAAAATTAGGAATAAGAAAAGGAATTATAGGAATAAAAAATACTGTTTTAGGCATGACTATATATAAACAGATATGGTCATAGTCGGTTCCTTATTCTATCCGAATATTAAATTGTCGGGGTGTTATAAATAAATACTCCTTATGTTGTTATACTAAATTACATTAACCGAAGAGCTTGAACGTACGTTCTACGTTGTCTTTAGATACGGTCTTGAGTGTTTCCATCTCTTGTTTCAGGGCGTTTCTTTCGGATTCTACCGCAGCGAGCTCGGTATCAAACGTTCTGTCTTTCATATCAATACGTTTCATATCGGCTTCATATTTTGCTTCGGCTTTCTTCAAATGTTTTTCGTCGGAGACTTCCTGCAAACCTGTATTGGTTGCGATACTTGTTTCATAGTTAGAGAAGTCTTGGTCATCTTCTTTTGCGAATGTATTATCCTTGCGTTGTTGTACGATAGTTACATGTCCTGATGAAATCAGGTTTGTGATAACTTCTTCAACATCTTTAGGCGGATTATTAACATCAGCTTTGAATGCGTCGGCGCACAATTGAGCATAATCGTTCGTTACGGATTTAACCGTAATTGAGCCGCCGTCTTTTGTAGCTATTTCAGCTTTGTTTCCGTCAGTTGGCAAGTTCGCATATTCGGCTGCGCTGACATAGCCCGTGTCTGTGCCGGCTGTATATTTATAATATTCGCCTGTCTCTGTATCACCAAATTGTTTCTTTACCTCCTCTTCTGTCATTTTGGTGAAAGTAATACTGTTATTAAATGCATCTCTGTATCCGGCTTCGCCGTCATATACAGTGCCTCTGAAATCTATTGCATAGCCCGCTTTAATGAAATCCTGATAACTCTTAATGTCGGTGTAAGTAGCGGAGCCGTCGGTATTTAATATTTTATATTGGACTTTAGTATCTTCCAAAGCATTCTGATAATCTTCATAGACCTGTCTGGATTCGTTAGCCATTTGAAGTTTTTCGGCTTCCAATTTAGCCGCTTTGTATTCAATTTGGTGCATTCTTGTTGTTAATTGCAACAAACGTGCTTGTGATGATGCTAAACCCATAGTTTAATTCCTGTTTCCTATACGATATTTTGTATCCCTTGTGTTTTACATGACGGCACATTCGCATGAAAACTTTAGTAATTTGTTGTAATTGTTAACATAAGTTTACAAAAATATGCCATGACATAGATAAAATCCGCATAAATTTCGGCATTATAAAGGGATGTATTGTAGAGTTGTCATCCTGAACTTGTTTCAGGATCTAATATTTACGGATGCTGAAATAAATTCAGCATGACATGTGCGTTTTGTCGTTCATTGAACCTTTATAAATTATCTAAATATTCGACATGTTTAAAATCATGGAACATGCCCTCATGGCATGCTTTTTGGCATGACGGAGCATGTCAATCATGCATGGCGAGCGTTTATTAAGTTTTGTGAATGGTTGTAACCCAATAGATATAGTACTTTATAGCTTTGCTAAAAAACATGTCAAAAAACATGAAAAATAATGCTTGCAATTAAAAATTGAGGTGTTAATATAATAAACGTGTCGAGGGTACAGAGGAACCTCGGGCGGGGAACAACTCAAAAGAGTTATTACCGAACCGATATAAATAGCAACTAATACCGACAGAGGGAAGATGATACCAAAGGCACC
>DLEF01000042.1:29843-30179 GCA_002481545.1 Cyanobacteria bacterium UBA7753
GTGAACATTCAAAAACATAGCTGAAATTGTTAAGTAAAGATTTGTAAATAGCATGAAAAATTAGTACTTGACAAAATATTTTAAAGATATAAGATAGGTAAGCATGATTTAAACATCTTGCAAAAGATAAAGACACTGGCAAAGCATTTAATATTTATAATAACTTTGATGTCTAAAAAATATGTTCTCGAACATTGAAAATAGAATAGCTGAAACGACGAATATACTTGTTGATTCTAAAAATGACAGACAACGCAATTAATTACAAAGTCGAGCAGTTTATCGAGTTAGCCCTCGATAGACGATGGACATAAACTTTCTGACAATGGAGAGTTT
>DLEF01000042.1:30231-30469 GCA_002481545.1 Cyanobacteria bacterium UBA7753
TGCTTCATACATGCAAGTCGAACGATAAGGTCTCTTCGGAGATACATAAGTGGCGGACGGGTGAGTAATATGTAGGAAATCTGCCCTAGAGAGGGGGACAACAGAAGGAAACCTCTGCTAATACCCCATATGAGCGTACTTGAGATAGTATTCTTGAAAGCTCCGGCGCTCTGGGATGAGCCTGCATCTGATTAGCTTGTTGGCGGTGTAATGGACCACCAAGGCGACGATCAGTAGC
>DLEF01000004.1 GCA_002481545.1 Cyanobacteria bacterium UBA7753
TACTAATCCGACAAATATTATAAGTATTATTATCACTCCCCTCCTGTGCTTGTAATAAAAATCCTTCGCTGATATTTGGAAGATAGGGACTGACTCTAAAAATTTTTGCTCAGGATGACGATAACGCAATAACTATCCTCACCCAAGTTGGGGCGGATTCCGCTCCGTGGGCAAAACAAACAAATTCAACCTTCTTAGTGCCTTAGTGCCTTAGTATATTCTACAAACCTACCCCATTTGGATGAATTTCACAACACATGACTAAACATTTTTCAATTATTGCCGATTTCTTATTTGACTTCTAAAAAATAATTATTAAATAAGAGAGTGTAGAAGTAAGGTAATCAATAATAGGAGAAAGTTAGTCATGGGAATGGCAGCCTCACAAGCAAGATATTTAGCGTTAACCGCAAGAAAGACTAACTGTGAATACGAAGGTCAACAGATTAACCAAGCCCGTGTCGCATTGGCTAACCAATCTGCGGACTGTTTCAACCAATTATTGAATACGGAAGTTCCGACCTGTCCTGACAGTACTGATTACACAAAAGTTCAATACTCGTTCAGCGACGGTTACAACGATGCGGTTATCGAAGATTGGCACCAATTGTCAACCGCAAACAGAGATTACAACTATGTCATCGATACATATTATTACGATAATATCTATACCGGTGCAATGAAGAAACTTCAAAACCCTGAAGTAACCTTCAAAAATCAGGCATCTAAGTTTGATGAAGATGTCGATACCTTGAAGAAGAATGCCGACGGCTCTTACACATTAACAACGAAAAACCCTGACGGCACATCTAACGACAAGGAAGTTACTTACAAACCGTTGTCACAATATGAAAATACAACGGATCTTCAAAACTCGCTCAAGGATATGGAATCCGAAGGACTTCTCACCTTCCCTGACGGTAAGATTGATATGACAAACTTGTACGGCTATAAAGACGATGACAACGTATGGCATATCACTAAGAAAGAAGATTTGGACAACGCACTTTCTACTCACGGTTTGAAAGAAGGCTACCTCGATTTGAACAAACTCGGTGTAGATTTGACCGATACAACAAATTGGACTGACCAAGACTTTGAAAACGTTACAAAAGAATTTCAAAACCAAGGTCTTACAAACGTCACAAAAGACGATATCATCCAAGGTGTTTCAACAGGTGCATTTGCAACAGGTTATGCATCATACACAACAACAACAGTTGATGATGAAACTTACTACGACTTTGCACCGTCAACAAAAGAAGAGGCTTACGAACACGGAACAGGCGGACTTACGGAATATTCAACCGTTTACGCTCCTGCATTTGTCGGCAACTGCAAGTTAACGGAATTGACCGATACATTGTCTAAAACCGATGAAACTGCATTGCTGCAGATTGTAGCCGATTTGCCTGATGAAAACATTTCCGACTACATCAAAAGAATGCCTGACGGCACATATCAATACTACGGTTCAGGTATTTATTCATTTGATTATAACGGTCATACACGTTATACAACATACAAAGATTTGGTTGACAGTTTGAACTCATATGATGAGTACGGCAAACCGATTGAAAATCAGAATAAGTTGAAATATTATGATGCAACTTACATCAATACAAAAGTAAAAGATACAAACTACGCGTTATTGGAGACAGACGGTTCGGGCAGATTCAAGTCCGTCAAACTGCAAGATGACAGTGTTGCTTACGATTTGAACGTCGAAAGCGTAACGGATGAAGATGCTTACCAGAACGCAATGAACAAGTATTATCATGACGTAAAAGTTTATGAAAAGAAAATTGCCGATATTAACGCAAAAACGGAAGTTATACAAAAAGAGGACAGAACGCTTGAATTAAGATTAAAACAGCTTGATACCGAGCAGAATGCACTGCAGACAGAAATGGAAGCAGTAAAGAAAGTAATTTCAAAGAACATCGAGATGACTTTCAAGACATTCTCAGGAAGCTAAGGGTTAAGCTGAAACGACTCGAGGATATACATTTACTCAAAATACCCCAATCCTTTTGTCTCAAAACAAAAGAGAGAACATTTAAAAAATATAGAAATCCATTTATTGATACACGTACACACCTTTTACCTCGTTGCGAGAGCAATGAGGTTTTATTTTGCGGATTTTAGGTAGGGCGATGTCGAGCGCAAGCGAGCAAGCCCGTAAGAGCATTAAACACGTAAACGGCGGCTATTTTCGATAGAAAATGAAAGCCGTTGCAGTGTTATGCTCGCCCGAATAATCCAAGACAGCGAAATTACGGGCGAGTGACGTCTGCGTCAGCAGACTAACTCGATAAGCACTCTACCGAATATATGCAATTAAAAAGACCGCCTCTTTACGGACGGTCTTTTTTGTTTTATATAACTCACTCCATTAGAAAGAGCTGTTAATATCTTTTTGGATAAGTCTGTCTGAGATTGATACGACGCCGTCAGGAGTCTTGAATACAATCTTAGCGATTCTTTTTACGTTATCCGGCTCATCATCCGCAGCGAATGCTATCGGAGTGAATGCTTGAGCTGATGTTGTATCAACACCATTGATAATCAAGTTAGTGATGTTCTTTTCTGGTTCATCCCCAGGAACATCAGGATTAGGATTATCAGGATTATCAGGATTATCAGGGTTATTCGGAACATCTGATGTTACATTATCCGTTCTTGTATTATACAAGAAATCAGAAATATTTTCTTTTTCTCCATTATCAGGATTCGTATACTCATAAGTCTTTGTTAAGTCAGCAGACTTTGGAACGATTCTGTTAACTGATTTCGGAGCATTAATGATAACACCACCTTTTGCATCTAATCCTGTATCAACATCATCTGAAGTTTCAGCAACAATTACAGATGAACGAGCAGTTGAAAGATTAGCTTTTCCGCCTACATCAACTTTACCGGCGATTGCTATCGTAGACCCGGCATCCACATTCAAATCACCTGTTACTGTTACAGTATCACCAGTTACTTGACCATCTTTAGTCGTTGAACCAAATAAAACGCTACCAATATCCTTTGTTACATTACTCGTTGCAATATTCAAATTGCCATCAATTACACTATTATTAGATAATGTGGTATTACCATACGAATGGACATCAGTATTACCGAAGTTTACTTTATTCAAATATACACTTTCACCTGTAATATCAGCACTACCGGCATTAACTCTAAATACATCTACAGGATCCATAACTGAAATACCTTCTGAATTTAATTGTGATATATCGTTATTTTGCTGTGAAATTGTTAACTTTCCTGCGACATCTGTATCTTGAACTTGGATATATGCTCTGTTTAGTTTAGGACCGTAGTCATCTCTTGTATCTTTTAAGGTCAAATCTCCATTAATTTTTGAATTTGTATCTACTGCGATTTTTGTTGCCTCAACATTTGCATTACCATTTACAGTCGTATTTGATAATTTCACTGATTGATCTGCATTCGCAATCAAATTACCGTTAAAAGTAGTACCTCTGTTACTAATATTGTTACCGGATTTCAAAACAATATTATTTGCATTGAGAGTTGAACCGCAATCTATCTGCATTGAATCAGCCATATTAGTTTTTCTATCAATACCTGAAGATGCAGGGTTATGGATATCTATTGTAATAGTACCGTCATTACCATTTGCTCCTTTAGCTGTTATCTCAGTTTTGTAAACACTGATAGGAGTGTATACCAATTCTTTCTTGCCCCAGTTTACATTCGTACCACCTATATAAGCTTTTTCAGTGTCACTATCGCTAACTTTTAAAGTAACTTTACCTTGATCGACTAAATTAGCAGCTACAAAGTTAGCACCATCTGCGGTAATCAAAACATCACCGTTATTAGAAAGTAATTTCGAACCACTATCTAAACTTACACCGTTAGCGATGATTGTTATATCTTTACCTGCGGTTATGCTAGCTCCTTCTTTAAGAGCAACAACACCAAAGTTTTTACCGTTCTCAATTGCTTTAATCTGATCAGCATTCAAACCGGCTATATCCTCGGCAGTATATTTTGCCATATCTTTTGTAGTCAAAATAAGGTTTCCTGCAAAAGTACCTGCAGCATTACCACCTGTAAAGATAATACCGTTAGGGTTAGAAATAATAATCTTACCTGTTTGACCTGTAACCTGTCCTGCGAATCTTGAAGCACCGTTTTGAACTACGTTCAAAATATTATTATTGCCATTCAAGAAATGAAGTGACTCATCTTTTGCTACATTTAAGTGTCCCCAATTAACTTTGGTATCTGCATTAAAATGTAATGATGCATCTTTCGTCATCGCACCGTCGATTTTTGTTAAGCCGCCTGAATGGCTTGTAATATCAGCACCGGAGAGAACTCCGTCTATTGTTGCATCTGCATTTGCATATTGTACACTTGCGAATGCAACACACGTCAATGCTACTAATAATTTAGTTGTTAAATTTTTCATCTTATTATGTCCTTTTTGCTACTTACATACTAACTGACTATGTTATCCCAATCTTTATACCGAAATACATTCGGCATATCAATTCTAACATAAGCAAGTACCGTGGATATTATTTTTTGTCGTTTTTTACGCTAAACTTTACATTTCTTTACAAAAATTTTATTGTCCATGTTTGATGATTTTTTGAAATGAATAAATGTATATTTTTATTTCGTCCTTTATCAGTTTAATCTGTTTTTAGAGTTTTTCAAGTGTTTTTGAATAAAACTTTTTACATTATTTTACATTATTTTTTAAATGTATTTATCTATATACATATAAAAATACATATACTCTATATATCAACCTTTCATGATTTATTTTTATAATTCAGTTCATTTTTTGAATATCCTGCAATATTCCCCGTTAATCCCTTAACTAAAACGCATAAACATAATATCATCCGATAAAGAGGAGGACGGTTATGAAAAATACTAAAATAATATTAACCATGTGCTGTGTACTGATGTTTTCACAATTGGGGTTCGCAAGCGAAAAAATAGGTGTAGTGGATATCCAAGAGATAGTAAGCCGCTCAAGTGCCGTACAGCAACTGAAAAACGAACACTCATCTCAAATACAAAGCCTGAATACAATAGTTACCAATGCACAAAACGCAATATCAAAAGAAACCGATCCGCAAAAAATAGTTATTCTTCAAGATAAATATAATGCGGAATTTAACAGAAAAAAAGAAGCAATAGACAACCAATATAAAACAAGGCTGTCCGATTTGGAAAACAAACTAAGAAGAGATATCATAGAAAGTGCAAAGAAAAACAACTACGATATTGTCATCGCAAAAAGTGTCATGTTCTACGGAGGGGAAGACATCACAGACTTAGTATCAAAAGATATCCGTTAAACAATAGTCATGTAAATATTTATACATGCGACTTTTACCATGCTAATATATTCCTATGAGAAAGATTATATTAGCCTCGGGCTCCCCGAGAAGAAGAGAATTGTTAAAACAGGCAGGGTTAAACTTTGAAGTGCAACCTTCGGATTATGACGAAGAGATGAAATCGCATGATTTTTCTTATGCAAAAATCGAAAACCTTGCCTACAACAAAGCGGAAGATGTCGCAGACAAACAGACAGAGCCCGCAATAATAATCGGAGCCGATACCGTAGTTGTTCTTGACGGTATAATCCTCGGCAAACCGCATTCAAGAGACGAGGCTTTCCATATGCTGAAAGCTTTGAGCGGAGTAAAACACTCCGTAGTCACTGGGCACTGCGTAATCAACCAATACAACGACACAACAAAAGTTCAATCCGTCACAACAACGGTAGAGTTTGAAACCCTAACGGACAAGATGATAAATGATTACATTGACAACTACAAACCGTTCGACAAAGCAGGCTCCTACGGGATACAAGAACTCCCCGAAGGTTATGTCAAATCCGTGGACGGTAGCTTTGACAACGTTATCGGACTTTGCACCAAAACCGTACTGGATATGATTAATGAGTAAGGATATATGCGTAAAATATATGTAGGATTAATTTGGGCGGATAATTTTATAAAAAAGGTTATTAATATATGTAAGGACAAACCCTCATCCTGCATTTGCACGGCTCCTTTGTCGCTTACAACTGCTGTCCTTCCCCCAGAGGTGGAAGGGCTAGAACCCCTCTACCTCTGTCTTGAAATAACTTTGTGCAAAAGACAGTCATTCGTTGAGGCTGTCGCCTGCTACTCATTATGTCTTTTGCTTACCGGTCGTTGCCGTCCGTTATTTCGCTGGGAGAGGGTAGAATTTGTTATATTTTGCGATAGCGAAATATTAGAAATTCGGGTGAGGGTTTGTCCGTTAGCCATAAACTTTATTTAGATATTATAAAAAATAAAATTTTTGTTTGAATTAATCCTACCTTTATTTTTAACATCTCAAATAATAATATAAACTCCTTTAACGGATGAATACTCCCGAAACAAAGATTCACCAAATCGGATATTAAAAACATGAAAAAATACCCCGCAAACCATGTCATAGCATGCAGTTTACATTTCTTAACATTATTGCCATGCTTTAAAATTTGACTATCATGAACATGTTAGAAATAAATCACAACGATTTGTTTCTTTCCTCTCTAGTTATATAATTATTATTCTTTAATCTCTCAAACTCTTTCCATCTTCCCGAGAGATTAAAGATTTTTATTTTATAGGGGGTTTTGCCTTATCATTATATGATTATTCATGCTATGCTGTAGTAACGGGGGTATCATATGGATTTTACCGACACAGACTCAGTACTGGAAAAACTGCTGTCAACAAATCAAGATTATCAGGAACTTTTAATGTTTTGTTCGGAATTGTCGAATGAAATAGAAACTCCGCACGAAAACGCCTCCGGCAAGAAATACCCGAGCGTCCTGACACAGTGCATACTGGAATGTTTTAAAAGGAAGAACAACTTTACCTCCTCCGTATGGTACTCAAAGAAAGATTGCGAAAAAGAGAAAATGACTCCCGTCTCAGAGCCGATAACATTCACAAGAATAGGTGCGGACGGCGGAATATTCGGATATGAACTCTATAACTCCGACCAAGTAACAGAGAAAAAGAGCAACAATGCATCTGAAAACACTCCCGAAACAAAGACTAAACCACTTTCATATATTCAAAAAGCAATCCTCAACTGTATAAAAGATTTTCAAGGACAATACGGCAGAGGCGGAATTGCCAAAATATTAAAGGGCAGCAAAGCCATAAAAGATAACGACTTCAACAAAAAAGCTCTGTCCTCTGTCTATTTCGGAGTAGCAGAAGATATGACTCAAAACGCTATCTTGGCAGAGATTGATACGCTGATAGAGGATAATGCTCTTGTTATCAAGAAAGGGACCTTCGGACGTCCGCTGCTAACGGTAGCCGAAAACATTGAAATTCCCGAATTTGATGTAAACGAAAAATCAACTCCCACTAAGGCATCCTTTGACATAACAGAAGATGATGACGAAAAATTTAAAGAAATAATGACGCTCATAAAACACGGTGATAACGTCTTTATAACAGGTCATGCCGGCACAGGTAAAAGCTATATTCTAAATAAGCTAAAAGAGAGAATACCGTCTCTTGTTGTCACAAGTACAACAGGTATTGCCGCAGTAAACGTAAAAGGTCAAACACTGCACTCTTGGGCAGGGGTAGGAATCTGTAACCGTCCCGTAGACCAAACAGTTGAAAGAATCTTGAAAAAATCCTCTCTCAGAAAGAACATAACAGGTGCAACAATCCTTGCCATAGATGAGATATCTATGCTTGATACAAATACGTTTGAATATGTCGATGCCGTATTAAGAGAAGTCAGAAACAACACAGCACCATTTGGCGGACTGCAACTTATACTGATAGGTGATTTTTTCCAACTTCCTCCCGTAAACAAAGAGAATAACGGAGAGCGAAAATACTGTTTTGAATCACCTCTCTGGGAGGAATTAAACCTCAAAACGGTTGTTCTTACAAAAAATTACAGGCAGAAAGAAAAAGATTTTATCAAGGTTCTGTCGGATATGAGAGTAAACGCGCTCACGGACGAGGATATAAAATTCTTACAAAACCGCGATTTTATGTATGATGATGACTTATCCGAGGTTCTGCATATATTTGCAACAAACAATGAGGCTGACGGATATAATAATATGATGTTGAGGCGTGTAGACTCAAAAGAATATCACCTCTACGCCTTTGACGGAGTTTACAGAAATAAAAAACTCGTAACGACACCGACGACAGTCAGAGAAACCAATATGTTTAAACGTATAGACAACGTCTGCAATGCGGATAAAGATATTGTCTTGAAAAATTGCGCAAGAGTAATGCTCCTCATCAATCTTGATTTTGAAAAAGGGCTCATAAACGGCTCCTGCGGAACAGTTATGGAAATAGATGATGAATATGTAAACGTACTGTTTGATAACGGCGTCACTGCCAAAATTCAACAGCACGATTTTGAGTTTTACAACAATGAAGAGCTTGTTGCAGTGAGAAAGCAGTTCCCGTTAAGGCTTGCCTACGGAATAACAATCCATAAATCGCAGGGTATGTCATTGGACAAACTTGTTGTTGATTGTTCCCGCATATTTGAAAAAGGTCAGGCGTATGTTGCATGTAGCAGGATAAAGACTTCTGACGGACTCTATTTGCGCAACTTTACCCCTGAGCGTGTTATGGTAGACCAAAAAGTAGTCGATTTTTATAACAAGGTTTGCACTCCTGCTATATTTTAGAATATCACGATATCCTTATTTATAAAATTGCACCTCCCCCGTACTTGTACAGTTCCTACATCGCTAACAATCACGCCCTCTCCTGCAATGAGAGGGGATATTTACACTTAGACATTAATAAAAATATTCCCCACGTGGATAATAAAAATAATATTATATTCGGAATACTATGAGACAATGGAAAAGATTATAAGTGATTCCGTTGTCGCGGAAATGGAAAAGATTTTAAAAGAAAATGTTTCATTAAAGCAAGAAAAATCTCAAGTTTTTGAGAAGGTAAAACTCTTGATGGCAAAGGTTTCACATGAATTTAAAACCCCTTTGAACTCCATTATGGGGTTTACCGAACTTATTAAAAACAATTCTTATGACAAAAGAATAAACGAGTACGCAAATATAATACTCAATTGCTCGGAGCACATGTTAACCCTTATCCAAAATATCATTGATGTATCGTGCTCAAAGTATAAACCGATTGAGCTTTCTTTCAGTATCTTTAATACTTATGAACCGATAAAAGATATTATAAACGAATATCCGACTTCAAAAATTCATTCTACACTTATAAATACAACTATTGTCGCCGATTATATGAGGTTCAAACAATTGGTTATTAATCTTATTTCTAATGCCGTAAAATTTGGGAATAACAAGCCGATTAAAATAATAACCTATATTGAAAACAACATGTTTTGTTGTGAAATATCTGATAGAGGAGAAGGGATAAGTGAAGATAATCTGAACAAGGTTTTTGATATTTTCTCTCAGGTTTCGGAGAATAAAGATAAACGTCTCGCCGGAACAGGTATCGGGCTTGCTCTGTGCAAAAATATCGTCGAATCTCATGGCGGAGAAATTTCGGTACAATCAAATAAAACAGACGGGACTACCTTTTGTTTTAAACTGCCTTTAAAACAGTAAAAAATAAAGAACACCGGAAGGGTAAATTTTTTAAGAAATTAGATAATATATGTATTGTGTATAAATCCGGCGTTCGAAAACTTTTATTGGTCTGATTCTTTGTGTTTATTAATAAGTTTTTCAAAATCAGACGGTTTGACGTTTTGTATAAAGTCTTTAAACTCTTCCGCTTCCTGTTCGTCTCTTGCGGAGTCAGTAGAGACTGCCCCGTTTGCAAGAACGTTTGTCGTAACGTAGATAGGAGCATCCGCTCTCATAGCGATTGCTATAGCGTCAGACGGACGAGCATCTATATATAACGTCTTATCCTTATTTACAAGGTATATTGTTGCGTAATAGGTATCCTTTTCAACATCGTTTATCTCAACCTTTTCGACTTGATAACCTGTTTTCTTTACGATATCAACGACCAAATCATGAGTCATAGGACGTACAACCGAGAGTTTTTCAAGCTTTCTGATAATTGCGCTTGCCTCAGCCGAACCAATCCATATAGGCAGTGCTCTACGATTATCCAAATCGTGTAGTACCACTATCGGAGAACCTGATCTTGTGTCAAGGGCTATGCCCATAACTTTCATTTCAATCATATTTACCCCTTAACCCGCAAGTCTTTTATACCTCGCATAAGATATTATAACACAAAAATAATTAAAACAAGTGCTGCTGTTGATTGCCTGGTTTTTTACCCAGATGTCTGTACCCCTCGGGTGATACTTTTCTGCCTCTAGGAGTTCTCTGTAAAAGCCCCGATTGCAACAGATACGGTTCGCAAACATCTTCTAATGTTCTGACATCCTCACTCAATGCTGCAGCTATCGTCTCTATCCCGACAGGTCCGCCGTCATATTTATCTATAATAAGGTTTAATATGGCTCTGTCCGTCGTATCAAGCCCAAATTCATCTATATTCAATGTATCTAAGGATTTACTTGCAACCTCTTCCGTAATAACTCCGTCATATTTTATTATCGCAAAATCCGCGACACGTTTTACCAGTCTGTTTGCAATACGAGGAGTTCCGCGAGAACGTTTTGCAATAGCCTTTGCGCCCTCTTCGGTTATCTGTATATCAAGTATTCTTGCGGTACGTTTTATTACCTGAGTCAACTCCGCAACCGTATAAAACTGTAATCTGTGGATAATGCCAAATCTGTCTCTTAACGGCCCCGAAAGTTCACCCGCCTTGGTAGTCGCGCCGATAAGAGTAAACTTAGGGAGCGGAACCCTCAAAGTCTTTACCGTCTGCGATTTCCCCGTTGTCATATCAAGTGAAAAATCCTCCATTGCAGGATAAAGTATTTCTTCCGCAACCTTATTCAATCTGTGGATTTCATCTATAAAAAGAATTTCTCCGCCCTTTAGTGACATCAAAATCCCTATTATATCTCTCGGACGCTCTAAAGACGGAGCGGAAGTTATCTTTATATCCGCACCCATTTGTTCTGCAATAACACCTGCAAGCGTAGTTTTACCAAGTCCGGGAGGCCCGTAAAACAACAGGTGGTCCAACGGTTTATTCCTCAGCTTTGCCGCCTCTATTGATATTTTTAAAGTTTCTTTTAACGCGGTCTGTCCGATATAATCCTCAAAAGTCTTCGGTCGAATACTGTTTTCAAAGGTTTTGTCATACTCAATAGACTCGTTTTTGATTATAGGATTTTTTTCTCTGCGCTTATTTTTTATGTTGTTATCGTCCGAAATAATTGTCATACCGAAATTATAACACAAATTAAGGTTTAGACTAAAACATGCTGATTAATGAATAATTTTATAAAATTATGTAATTATTTTTGAAAAAATTAAAAATAATTATTGACATCTCGTAAAAAAACATTAAAAAGATATCAGAAGTCATTTAAACGGACGATTTAATTACCCCCCGAATAAATGTATTCTAATAGTGTCGAATTTCTCTTTGGGAAGGACGGTTTGTAGTGTATAATGCGATGAATATTTCGCCTAGACCTTATGCAAGTCAAGGTTACAGAACTGAAAGTGAGTCTGAAGAACAGACTCAAGATGCTCTGTCGCAAAATAACCGTCAACAACAAGGCGGAAGAGGACAAAACCAACAACAAGGAAACGGGGAACCTAAAACCATTGCAAGAGGAAGAGCTCCTATGACTGCAACCGGTAAAAAACCTTTCCCGGGCACACCAATGAGTGCAAGAAGAGGCAGACCAATTCAAATGGGCGGACAAAGACAAGTTCCTCCCGCACCTGCTCAACATCCTGTTCAAAACACACCTGCTCCCGCTCCGAGAGCTATGGGGAACCAATCGGTTCCGCAAATGGCACCGCGGGTTCCGCAACAGCCAAGACAAATGCAGCCGACACCTCAAAACAATATTCAAACAGCTCCTCGTCAACCTATGGGACCAATGGCAAAACCTATGGGGCAACCTGTTCAGCCAAAAGCATCCGCTTATGACGACGATCCCGAAATGGAAAAACAAATCAACGATATGTCTAAAAATAATCGTGTAAATATTGCACAGATTATTAAAGACTTCCGCGGTACTTACGCCGCAATCGGAACTCCTCAATGCTTGGTTGATGAAGTTGAAGAATATTTAAAACAAGTTATAAAACACACAAAAGGTGATGCACCTTCTATCAATTTTGTACAAACAAACTTACAAAATGCAGCTGTTATCATTGATAAATACATATCAGAAACCTTAAACAAAGATTCTAAAGTTGTTCAAAACTGGCTTGATGCTTTATTCTTACAAAGAATAAATTATCACTATAACGACGGTGAAGTTAATGAAAACTTCCTCGTTAAATTCCCTAAAGGAGGAAATGCTCCGCAACAACCTGACTCCGTTGTGGATAAGAATGAAATTCCTCCTGCTCCTGTTGAACAAAAACCTATGCAAAAATCAACACCGGATGAAATACCTGATTATGAGCCGATACCTGAATACAGACCGACTCAACCGGTAAACCAAACAGTTCCGATTGAACAGGCAAGAGCTCCGCAACCTATGAGTGTGCATGCGCCTCAAGCCCGCAGACAGACTGAGAGAGTAATACGTAGAGCTCCTCAACCGGTTAGAGAGCAAGTTCCTGTTCAAGTACGGCCTGTTGTTCAACCTCGCAAAAAGCCTGAAATTAAAATTATTCCTGAAGATACGGAACTAAAAGCACTCTTTATTCAGGCTAAAAAACAAGCATTTTCAAACAACCCTGCAAAAGCAATGAACATTTTCCAAAAAGCATTGTTGAGAGCGGAATCAATCAATGATTGTGAATCACAATCAAAAATATGCTATGAAATGGGCAGAATTTATGATGACAATAACTATCTTGTACAAGCTTTGAGCAATTATAACAAGTCTTTACAAGATACTACGGATATTGATATCAAAACAAAAGCCCACTACTCAATGGCAAAAATTTATGATGACGTAAACCAAGTTCACTCAGCCATTGACCACTATATGACATCAGTATCTTATGCGGGAAGAGAAGATAATCTGTCCTCTCAATCCAAGTCATTGACTAATATAGCAAATATTTATACAGACAGATACGATAAGAATGCTTTTGTATTCTACGATGAAGCTAACGTATTGATTGAACAAACCGACGATGCGCAAATGAAAGGCTACGTTTCAAGCAATACCGCAGGTGCCTTAAACACATTTAATGAACCTGAAAAAGCTTTAAAATGCTATGCAAATGCAGTCAAAAACTATTCTGACGCGGAAGAAAACGGCGATGTTGCAGAAAACTACTATGCGGCAGGCGAACTTATGTATGATTTGAAAAACCCTGCAAAAGCAAAAATCTTATTAAGAAAGGCTCTTTCTCATACAAAACCGTATAAAGACGCCGAACTCATAAACAAAATAAATGATTTACTTGAAGAAATCGGGTAATCATAAAACATTTTCAAACCAATCAAAAATCCATATAAAGAAATTCATCAAATACACACACAAACATGCCGGAACTTTCCGGCTCTTTTTTTTGCTGTCATCCTGAATTTATTTCAGGATCAGCTCCATTTAAAAAATAAGTCATGAAAATTACCCGATTGGAGTGTTATTTTTTCTTCAAAAAAGGGTATTATATATACATACAGTAATAATAAACTGTTATTTAGTTCATTATTTTTTAGAATGGAAAGGGGCGAAGAGCCCCTTTATTCGTTTTATACTAATAAAGAAATATTATCAAAAACATGCTATAATACTAATACAGGTGGTATCATTATGAATATAGATGTGATAATACATAAAGAAGATAACGGTTATTGGGCAGAAGTACCTGCATTAAAGGGTTGCTATTCTCAAGGGGATACAATAGACGAATTAAAAAAGAATATCCGAGAAGCAATAGAAGGATGGCTCTCCGTTGATATTGATACAACTGACGGGGAAAAAATCTCATTAGCATTATGAAGAATATAACAGGGAAAGAGCTTTGTAAAATTTTAGAGAAAAACGGTTGGTCGTTAGCAAGGATTAATGGTTCTCATCATATTTATGTAAAAGATGGTGAAGATGCCAAAATTGTAGTTCCCGTTCACGGAAATAAAACTGTTAAGACAGGTTTACTAAAAGCCCTACTTAAAACAGCAGGGCTTTTATCACTATATTTTTTAATCATTTAATTATTTATCCATAGATTTGATTGAAATATCAACTTTATCATGGAAATTGGCATTTATGACATTTGCCAAATCATTGGTTGCATTTGTCCAGAATACTGAACCCGCAAGAATTTTATCCCCGTCAGGGAGTTTGAATATGACAGGATCGGTTCCGTGGTGCTTTGCAAGTATATCTTTTATGCTGATAAGTTCTTCGTATTTTAATTCATCCGACATCGTCAAAGTAACTATGTTGGAATTTTCTACAGGTTTAACCGTATCAACAATTACACTTGTTTCACCCTCACCTCTGTGTTGAACTTTACCTGATATAATTACCTTACTTTCAGGTACCATAAAATCGCCGTATTCCATAACGATTTTATTGAAAGCAACAACCTCAACCTTATCCGTCAAATCCTCAATCGTTCCTATCATTACAAACTTTGTAGGATCCTTTTTGGTAGGGATTTTTCTGACGGATGTGACAAGCCCGCATATTGATATCATTGCAGGTTTTGTATCTTTGTTTGATTTTTTCAGAGTGTCATAATCAGGCAAGTTTTTGATTTCCGATATATTATGAGTTCTCAAAAACGGCAGATTTTTCCTGATTGAAAACAGAGGGTGCGATGTGACATAAAATCCCAAAAACTCTTTTTCAAACTGTTGGATTATCTTATCAGGATATTCCTCCGATGTTCCTGCAAGCTGGAATTGAACGGAATCAAAGTCTTCACCGCCACCCATTGCCGAGAACAAACTAACCTGTCCCATTTCTTTTTCTTTTGCGGCTTTAGCGGTGGAAGATAAAATATTTTCCATATTATCCATCAACTGTTTACGGCTCTTTTCAATGTTACTGAAAGCACCCGCCTTGATAAGTCCTTCAAGCGATTTTTTGTTTACAAACTTAGGATCTAATCTTTTACAAAAATCAAAGATGTTTTTATATTCACCGTTTTCTTCACGCTCTTTAATAATAGCGTTTACAACATTTTCGCCAACGCCTTTAATCGCAGCAAGCCCGAAACGAATATCATGCCCGTCAGGTGCGTATTCCAAATATGATTTATTAACATCAGGCGGAAGTATTTTAATACCGAATTTTTGTGCTTCCTCGATATATAACTGCGTTTGGTCTTTTCTGTCGGCAACACTTGATAACAGTGCTGATAAATACTCAACAGGATAATGACATTTCAAATACGCGGTCTGATACGCAACAAAAGCGTAAGCCGCAGAGTGTGCACGGTTAAAACAGTACGATGCGAACTTCAAAATCTTGTTAAACAGATTTTCTGCGCCTTCTTTAGACATACCGTGTTTAGCGGACGCAGTGATAAATTTTTCTCTCTGCTCTTCCATAGATTTTTGGTCTTTTTTACCCATCATACGACGGACTTGGTCAGCCTGACCGAGTGTGTAATCAGCCAATACTTGGAAGACCTGCATAATCTGTTCCTGATATACGATTGTTCCGTAGGTGTCTTTCAACACGGGCTCAAGTAACGGATGGTCATAGGTAACCTTCTGTTCACCGTGTTTACGGGCTACGAAATCATCAACCATGCCTGAACCCAACGGCCCCGGTCTGAACAGTGCTACCAGAGCGCCTAAATCTTCAAAAACGTCAGGTTTTAAACGTTTTACAAGGTTTATCATACCTTGAGATTCAAGCTGGAATACACCAACTGTTTCACCCTTTGATAACATTTCGTAAGTAGGTTTATCGTCAAGCGGAATCTTGTTTATTTCCAATTTTATTCCGTAATCTTTTTCTATCATCTTGACGGCTTTATAAATCATTGTAAGGTTTCTTAAGCCCAAGAAGTCCATTTTAAGAAGGTCAAGAACCTCGGTTGCTTCGTGTTTAGGATAACCGGTTTGAACAATACCTTCTTTTGAAGGCTGAACAGGAAGGATGGTATCCAACGGGTCGTGCGCAATGATAACGCCTGCTGCGTGTGTACCGGTACCGCATTTTAGCCCTTCAATCGCTATCGCCAAATCAACCCAACGTTTAAAGCTTATCTCTTTTCCTGTTTCAGGGTTTAGGATTTTATAATCTTCATCATAAAGTTTTTTGAAGTCTGAACCTTCCGCCGTTATTGCATCTTTTAACCATTCGGCTTTAGGATTATTTACCTGTGCCATTTCTATCGCAGGATCAATCAATCCCGTAAGGCGGTTACTTTCCGCGAACGGAACTCTTAAAACTCTGCCGACGCCTTTAAATGCCGCCTTCGGAGCATAGGTTGAAAATGTAATAATCTGACAGACTTTGTCTTTGCCGTATTTATTAACAACGTAGTCAATAACTTCCCCGCGTCGTTCAATACAGAAGTCCAAGTCGATATCAGGCATCGTGAAACGTTCAGGGTTCAAAAATCTTTCAAACAATAGTTTATGATAAATAGGATCAATATCCGTAATACCTAGAGCATATGCAACAATTGAACCGGCTGCGGAACCACGCCCCGGGCCTACCGGTATACCGTGAGTTTTTGCATAGTTTACGAAATCCCAAGTAATCAGGAAGTATGCAGGGAACCCCATCTGTTCAATAATTCCGAGTTCATATTTTGCCCTCTCATATATGGAATCATCCGGATGTTCGCCGTATCTTTTCTTTAACCCTTCCATTACAAGGTGGTTAAGATATGTTTCCGTTGTATATCCGTGTGGAACTTCATAATACGGCAACGGTGCATCGTGTAATTTAATATGCAAATCACATTTGTTTGCAACTTCTTCCGTATTTTTTACACATTCCTCAAACATATCGGAATCCATCCAACGGAAGGCGTCTCGCATTTCTTCTTTTGTTTTTACATAAAACTCGTTTGTTTCAAAATGGAATCTGTTAGGATCATCCTTTTCGGAATTTGTATTCAAGCATAAAAGGGTATCATGCATATCCGCATCAGACTTGTGCAGATAGTGCGAGTCATTTGTAATAACCATTTTTATGCCGAGCTCTTTTGCAATCTCTATCAAATCAGGATTTGTTCGTTTTTGATCGGCAAGTCCGTGGTCTTGTAATTCTATATAATAATCATCGCCAAAAAGTTCCTGATATCTTTTTGCAACGGCTTTTGCCTCTTCTTTGTTACCCTTAAGCAAGTTCTGCAATACTTCACCACCCAAGCAGGCTGAACAGCATATAAGCCCTTCATGGTGTTCTTTCAAAAGTTCCCAATTGATACGCGGTTTATAATACATACCCTCGCACCAAGCAGTTGATACAAGTTTTATAAGGTTCATATATCCTTTTGTATCTTTTGCAATCAGGATTAAGTGGTACAACGGGTTGTGATGCGCATCATGCTCATGGATATCACCGTCGTGGACATAAAATTCGCAGCCTACAAGAGGTTTAATACCCTTTTTTACGGCATATTCGTAAAACTCAATAGCTGAATACATAACCCCGTGGTCGGTTATCGCAATGGCAGGCATGTCATGTTCGGCAGCAAAATCAACAAGGTCGTGAACCTTGATAGCTCCGTCCAAAAGTGAATATTCCGTGTGAATGTGTAACGGTATAAATTTAGCCACACTGCCTCCCGATTGATTGTGAAAATTTGGTTACGTATTTATTACAAATACATATTATATATTAGCACAATTTCTATATGTTTTAAACACTATTTTGCGAAATGTGTATAAAAATAAAGCCCGTTCATTTTGTATTGAACGGACTTTATTTTATTATCAATTTTATTAAGCTTCCTTTGATTTAAAACGCTCCGGAACTTGTTTTGAGAAATCAGGCAGATTGATTTTTGCAAAGTCTGCGTTCTTATACATTTTTCCGTCTGCATCAAATAAACTAGGGTTTGCCGTCTTGATAGCATTTGCCAATTTATTAATATCAAATTTTACGGTACTGTTTGAATGTTCAGTGTTGTACGCCTCTGCGAATCTTTCCGCAAATTCAGTAGCGTTTTGGAAGTTTCTGACAGATTTGCCTTTTGATGAAGTACTAGTTGTTTTATCTTTTAGGGCATCCATTTTTTCAAGATAGTTGCTTTCTTTTGTTCTTGCCGTATTTGAGCCCCAGCCTTCAGCTTTGAACTGACGTTGTGTCAAATCGCTGTTATAACTTATTTTACGATATTTATTCGGAGTGTTGCTTGTAGCATTTGAATGGTCTCCGTAAGTTACATTAACTCCGTAATTTGACCTGTTTAGAATGTTATCATTGGCATCTTTACGATTATCTTCTATAATACCTGTTGTATCAACAGCAACCGTTTCATTACTTGCAGGTTTTAACCCGTTAAGTTCAGCTTTCAGCATACGTATAGTTCTGTCTGCAGATTTATAATCTTTATTGTCAATAGTATACTTATGACCGTTAATTGTTACGGTTGTTTTATTTCCTTCAATAGCATAAGAGCCGCCTTTCTGCTTAGCTTCCGAACAAATTGCAGTTATTGCAACATTCAGTCCTTTAGCGTCTAATTTGCCTCTTGAACGTTGAGAGCCTGCAACTCCGTTACCGGTTCTGACTTTGCCGTCATCAAATCTTGTGCTGTTAGCTGAATCATTCGCATACGCGGACAAACCAGAACTTCCGCTTGTATATTTTGCTTTCAGACCTGCATTAACATGCGTAACTTCGCTTGATGCGGTTTCACCCGTTTGGTCATTGGTTTCTACGACTACCGCATGTTTTTGACCTTTATCATCAGTATATCGAACAACTGTCTGATACTGGCCGTCAACTTTTCTGCGTTTATATTCAACATCTTTTGCGTCTTTCGGAATATTATTTGCATTTGTTGCATCATCTACGGAATCAGATGTTGTAAATTTCTTCTTAGAGAACAGACCGTTAGAAGTCGTTTCCAAGTTGTGGATTTGACCTGCATCATCAATTACTGCATGCTGTTTTTTACCGTCGGCACCTTTAAATATGTAGACGGTCATTTGCTGTCCGTTTACCTCTCTAGTCTCTGTTTTAACTTTGCCGTTTGCTTTTAAGTATGCAACTGTTTGTTGGAACCCTTTCGTCTGATTGGATTCTTCGGCTCCGTCAGCACTGCTTGCAAATGTTGATACGGTTGCTCCTTCGGTTCCGCCTTTACGATAGGTTATATTTTCTAATGTATTACCATATTGAGCATCATTTATAACGGTAGATTTATTTCCTAAATCTTTATCACCTTTTAGCTCTGCATAAGCCTGATTGATTGCTGTTTGAATTTTGGCAGTAATAGACTGAGAAATAGTTGTTGTTTGATCGGCTATTCCTTTTTTAACTATATCATCAATCGCTTTTTGAACAGGTGCCGCATTTTCAGAATCATTTATTTCTTTTGCGGTATAAGTAACTGCTTTAAAGCCTGAAATTGCATTAGCCAGAGCACTACCCAAATATTTTGTTACGGCATTTTTAGCTTTTGTTAAATCTTCTCCTTGAAGATTTTTAAAAGCGGTGTCCATTTTTGATTTTACATCCTTCTGGGAAAATATACTGCTTTGCTGTACCCCTGATTCTTGTAAATCTACACTTGAGTTCTTATCTCCATCCTTTGACGAGTAAACAGTAACTTGTTTAATATTACTGTACGCCTTGCTGTCGATACTTTCAGTCATACTGCTCTCCTGCTTATAATCTTACATACATTAATAAAGTTTTCCTTGAAACCCTGATTTCATCATGGTTTCAAACTGTTACAATCCGTAACATGATTTTTATGATTTCTCGTTTTTTTATATCTTATTTATTTTATTTTTTCATGGACACTCAAATATTAAGTTATATTACAAAAATCAAAAACACTGAAATTGCACGCCACGACATGACTTAATATACATGAGAAGTGATAGAAAGAAACTCAAGGAGCTTTAAGATGGGCGTCGAAAATGTAAGTTCAGGTACAAACAACAGTATTACAAAAAAAGATTTTAAACATAAGTTAGAGACTAAAGGTGCAAATCCGCAGACTATAGACAAAGCTGTTACTATTTTCGAAAATCACGATACAAACAACAAGGGCGACAATAAAAACGTATTGGATGTCAATGAACAGATGGCGGCAAAAAATGATTTTGCGGCACTGGGCATTGAAATCACTGCAGAAGGCGATGTAAACGTAAAAACGCCTGAAGAAATGCAAAAAGAACAAGAGAACAAACCGACAACACCTGAAACACCTGCAGCTCAAACTCCGGAAACTCAAAAGGGCGATAAACCCGAAACGACTGCTACAGATAAAAAAGACAAAACACCTGCGACTCCTGAACCTGCGCAATTTGCGAATGATGACGCTGCAAAAATCGGAGTATACAGATATTTATTAAACGATACAGATAATAAAATAGATAATTCGGTATTAGAAAATATAACCTCGCACAGAGAAAGTGCCGTACAGGTAGACAGAAAAGAAAGCGGGGTTGATGTACAACAAGCCACTGATGCAAAAGGGAATAAAATATCTTTCGTTCAGTATGGCGGAAAATTTTATAAAATCATAAAAAATACTGACGGTAAAATCGACATTGTTGAAGATTCCGATAAGAACTATAAAAAAGGTGATGACGGCAAATATACTTATGACGCTGCAGGCGGGACGGTAGACAATCCGCAATCACTCAGAGAAGCTCTTATCAAAGGAGACTCTACGGATAACAAACATAATTACATGAACCGTCACGGCATTAAAGGAAATAGCAAGTCAAACTACAACGGCAAAGTAATTAATAATACAAGCTCAAACCGACAGCACGTTAATCCTGTTCAAACATTTACTTCAATGCTGTTGAACAATAACGAAGATGCAACTTTGAACTTTACACAACAATTAAAAGGCGAAGACGTTATCAATGTTGTATTGGCTGATAACAAAAACAGAAGTGAACACGCTGATGAAATATCAATGCAGGATTTGGTCAAATATTTGAATGCATCGATTGATGAAGCTTATGAAACCATAAACGCAAAGAAAGTATACGGTTCGCGTACAGCAGCTAAAGATGTCGATATGGACTTAAAAGACATGGCAAATATCGGTGTTATTTTCCAAAAATATGATACAAACGGAAACGGCTATCTGAACAAGGATGAATTAAATAAACTTATTCATGATTTAACAAGCGGTAAAAGCACCACAAAGATAGCCAGAGAATCATATAATGATACAAATCCGACTAAACCGCAAAATGACGGAGACAAACCGCCTGTCAAACCGCACAACGATACTCCGCAGCAGGGCGAAGAAATGAAAGCCAACAGAACAAGACATATTGCAGGCACAAAAAAAGGCGAGGCTAACCATGACATAAGTTATAATTATAACAACGGATTGAGAACAATTGTTGAAAACGGTCATGCGGTAGAAAACGAAAACATAGCAGAATACAAAGACCACGGCTTATTCGGAGCAGGTAAAAAAGACTTTATCCGAATAAAGGGCTTACCGTCTAAAGTCAGAGCCGAAGTTGTCCATGGTAAACTCGGCGACTCCGAAATCAGAATAAAAGTAAAAGACAGCAAAGGCGAAGTAAAATATTATAACGTCACGTACGACAGAGGAAACAAAACCTACAATTTAGGCAATGAGGTCAATAAAAAAGGTAAAGCCATAGCAGAAAAACCAAAAGAGCCTGAACCGACCGATGATAAAAAAACTAAAAAATCGTAACGTTTAAACATTTATAAAAAATATTTAGCATCGGTATAATCATATATTGCCGAAAAAATAAATTCTCACACAATAATTTATGTGATAACTATATACCTTCTATCTCATGAAACGATATATATTCATAGATAGAAGGTTTTGATTTGATTGTAAAGAAATGTAAACAATACCAAATAAAAAAGTCAATTCATGAAAATAAAATAACTTTATATAAGAGTAAAGGTTATAAAATAAATAAATTTAGTTTAAGGTTAAGTTTTTAGGAGGTTTGTATGACAACAGCTATTACAGGAATCAATTCAGGATTAGGTTTTGGAAACTATATTCCTTCAGGTTCAATGAGCACTTATATGGAAGACGGCAGCATATTCGGTGCAATGCCTTATGCATACGGTGCTTACAACACAAATTTTTACAACAATATGTCAGCAGCATCTGACAATATGACATCTTTCGCATTCAAAAACAGATCTAACCAACACGTTTTAGGTTCTTTCAATGAAATCGCTCAAAAGAACTTATCTGAAATGGCTACAGCTTTAAGAGAAGGCGAAGGTGCTAAAGCAGCTATGCTTTATGATGAAGTTTACGAAGCAGTTAGCAAGAACTACGGCGAAGAAATCACAACTCAAGAACAAAGAGTTGCTTATGACCAATCAATCAAAGCTACAATCTCTAACTTATACCAACAAATAAACGGTTCTCCTTTAGCTGTTGATATCGAAGGCAACGGTGAAGGTTACTTCGAAAACGGATTTATGCAAGGCTTAACTTTAGGCAACCATACAAGCAACTCTGCTGAAGAATTGGAATCTTATATGTTAGGAACAGGCATTGAAAACTACAAAGGCAAACAAGTTGCTAAAACAATAGGTAAAGTTGTAGGGACTGCAGTTCCTGTAGGTACTCTCGCAGGCATCGGCTACCTTGCTTTATCAGGTACAGCAGTTGGCGGTCCTTTAGGCGCAGCAATCGGAGCAGGCGTTGGTTTAATCGCATACGGCGTAAGCTCTTTATTCAACGGAAGCAAACCTGTAAAAGTTACAGAAGCTTACTAATCAAAATATAACCTTACTAAACATAATACAAACTTAAAAAACTAAAAACCAAAAACATAGGCGACCGATTCATCAGTCGCCCTTTTTTTATTTAAAATTTAAGTATATTTTTATTTTGCAACACAAAATGACTCTTATTACTAACGGACAAACCCTCACCCGAATTTCTAATATTTCGCTATTGCAAAATATAACAAATTCAACCCTCTCCCAAAGGTAGAGGGGGCTTATGTCCTTCTACCTCTGGGAGAAGGACAGCAGTTGTAGGCGACATAGGAGCCGTACAAATGCAGGATGCGGGTTTGCCATTTCAAATATTAAAAATACTTTGCTTAAATCAATCCTACACTTATATATAGCAAAATTTATCTTTATCTGTAGTTTGTAAATTGAAGCGGATAATCAAATTTGTCTTCCTTTTCTCTCAACATTTTTATGACCGCCTGCAAATCATCTCTGCTCTTGCCCGTGACTCTTACTTGTTCACCTTGGATTGAGGCTTGAACCTTCAGTTTTGAGGCTTTTATCTCCGCAACAATCTTTTTTGCGAGCTCTTGTGTCAAACCTTTTCTCAGGTTGTAGACTTTTCTGACATTCCCGCCCAGAGCGTTTTCTACGGGTTGCGCATCAAGTATTTTTATACTCAACCCTCGTTTTATCAACTTGGATTGAAGAATATCATCAATGTTTTTCAACTTCATCTCGTCAGAGGTCGTAACCGTGATTGTTTTGTCGGCATCAAGTTCGACCTTGGAATTTGAATTTTTCAAATCAAATCTTGTCGATAAATCTCTGTTAACCTGATCGATTGCGTTAACCAATTCTTGTTTATCAAATTCGGATACAATATCAAAACTGCTGTCTTTAGCCATAATACACACTCCTTATCAAATTCTACAAAAATATATTACCCTAAACCTTGAAAAATATAAAGCAGTGGAAATAAGATATTATTTAGACCTT
Organism: Cyanobacteria bacterium UBA7753; assembly: GCA_002481545.1. Classification (GTDB taxonomy): domain Bacteria; phylum Cyanobacteriota; class Vampirovibrionia; order Gastranaerophilales; family Gastranaerophilaceae; genus UBA2883. The sequence continues at coordinate 23,941 of DLEF01000004.1, forward strand.
ATGGCACGCGACAAAATGGGCGTTACCTCTGTCAGTAAGGACAGGAACGGTAGAACAAAGCGCTTTGTCATACAGTTTACATCTTGGGGAAAATCTGCACCCCTCAATCTTATCCTGTATACTCGGAGGCTGTCCCTCAATAGTTTTAAGCCTCTTTTCCGTACAATTTGCAGGCAAAGCCGCCATAAGCGCCTTAGAGTACGGGTGCATCATATTCTTAAAGAACTCGTCCTTTTGAGCATTCTCAACAATTCTGCCCGAATACATAACGGATACTTCATCGGCATACTCACCGACCAATCCCAAATCGTGCGTAATCAAAAGTATAGCAGTTCCGAATTTCTCTTTTATATCTTTTAACAGTTTCATTATCTGCGCCTGTATAGTTACATCAAGCGCGGTCGTCGGCTCGTCCGCAATAATAATCTTTGCGTTCGACGCCAGTGCCATTGCAATAATTACTCTCTGTTTCATCCCGCCCGACAGCTCATGCGGATATGCCTCAAACTTTTCTTCAGGATTAGGAATCTTTACCAAAGATAAAACTTCTATAGCTTTATCCTTTGCCTCTTTCTTTGATAAGGTCTTATCCTTCTCAATAACCTCTAATAACTGGTTCCCGATAGTATACAAAGGATCTAACGATGTCATAGGATCCTGCGGAATAAGTGCAATCTCCGAGCCTCTAATCTTTCTCAATTTCTTATTTGAAAGCTCCAAAACATTTCTGCCGTCAAACAATATCTCTCCGCCCGTAATCTGCGCATTCTTAGGTAATAAATTAATTATACTCATTGCCGTGACGGATTTTCCGCAGCCTGATTCCCCGACTAACGCGTGCATCTCACCTTTTTTAAGAGATAGTGAAACATCGTACAAGGTCGGGCACAACCCCGCCTCCACGTGGAAAGACAAATTAAGATTTTTTATCTCCAATATTGTACTCATAAAGTTATTTTACAATAAAATTCGTCCTTGTGAATAGTCTTTCACGGTATAAAATTAAACTATGGACAAATATTATGAACTCTATATAAAAATAAACCCGAAAATGGAAGACGATGTCTCTAACATCTGTTTTGAAAACCTTGACTGCGAAGGCGTACTCTTAGAGGAACAGAAATTCGGCGACGAAGGTATGACGGAAACCTCTAGAGGAACCCTGCGCGTATTCTTGCGTTCTCTCAAATCCCCCGACAACAAAGACATCTGTGAGTTCATAAAAGAAAAACATTCTGAACTTTTGAAAAACGGCTTTACGGAAGACGACCTCGGAAGCTGGGACTGCGCACTTTTAGAAAAAGAAAACGAAGACTGGCAAAAGAAATGGAAAGAAAACTGGGATGTCACTCACATCTCCGACAAAGTCGTAATTGTACCATCGTGGTTGAGTTATAACCCAAAACCCGAGGAAGTAATCGTATCACTCGATCCGGGTTGCGCCTTCGGCTCAGGCACACACCAAACCACCCAACTGTGCGTTGTCGCAATGGAACAATATATCAACAACGTAAAAGGCAAAGATGTAGCCGATATCGGTATGGGCTCGGGTATCTTATCAATAATAGCAAAGAAACTCGGCGCACGCTATGTCTACGGCTGTGACAACGACGACACAGTAATAGATGTCGCAATAGAAAATGCCCGCAAAAATAACGTCGAATGCGAGTTTGAACTCAACACCGCAGACAACGTACACAAAAAATTTGATTTTATTTGCGCAAATATTTTGCACAATGTCCTGCACGATATCATGCCTGACCTCAAACGAATACTGAAACCAGAAGGCGTAATATCTCTGTCAGGCATCCTTAAAGGCAAACAAGATGTCGTCCTAGAGGCAATAGAAGAAAACGGACTCAAAATCTTAAAAACCAACGAAATGGAACCGTGGATATCTTATGTAGTCGGGATAAAATAGTAATATTATAACGTTATACATATACGGGAACGGGTAATATTGAGATTAAGGTTTTATTTGATATGTAAAGAAAAACCAGCTGGATTGCCACGAAATCCAAGCCTTTGGATTTCTCGCAATGACACACACATTAACGCACAATTTCTTTTGCTAAAATTATCTTGGACAGCAATAGAAACATTTGTATAACAATAACATTTCAGGCGTTGTTTAAATCTATCTTTTTAGTTTTGCAAGGACTCTGTCTTTGACTTCGTCAACATATCCGACTTTGAATATCAAACTCATTGCAACGTAAGAAACAGCCAATACAACGGATACAACGGATATTCTCAAAATCTCAAATACAGGAAGTGCCATAGAATTAGCGAAAATGCCCATCCATTTAGCCGTCAGATAACACAAAATAAACGATACCGCGCCTATTGATATCATCTTTGCGAGGTTAACAAACAAATCTTTATAATCAAGTTTTATTTTCTTACCCATCAAAACTCCGAGTCCGATTGCATTATAGAAGGTTACAAGTGATGTGGAAAGTGTAATTCCGCCTATCTGCATTCCCATAATCGTGATAAATATAAAGTTAAACAAAACCTTCAACACAATGGACGAAGTCGCAACTACAAACGGAGTCTTAGCGTCGTCATATGCATAATAAACCCTTGTAATTGAGTCTCTGAACACATAAGGCAAAATAGATACTGACAGGAACAACAGCGCGTCGAATACCATAACAGAGCTGTTATAGTCAAATTCGCCTCTCTCAAAGACTAATCTTACAGCGTCCATTCCGACCGTCGCAATACCGATAATAATAGGAATAGCTACATAAAAGAGTAATCCTACACCCTTATTGAAATATGATTTTATTCCGTCCTCATCCTTCTTTGCGACCAATCTTGTAAACAGAGGGAACAGCGGAACCAAAAACGCCGTAACCAAAATCCCTACAGGGAATTGGAAAATTCTGTTCGCATACCCGAGGGACGTCCACGCCCCGTCCTTCAAAGACGAAGTAAAGAACATATCAATATATATATGCAATTGTCCGATAGTGGAACTCAATATAGCAGGGAACACAAGTTCAATAAGTGTTTTCAATTCGGGGTTATTCCAAAAACAGAAGTTAGGTTTAAACCTGAACCCGATTTTACGTATCTGAGGGAACTGAAGCAAGAACTGACACAAAGCACCTATCGTTGTTGCCCAAGCCAGAATATAACAGTTGCTGTCCGACAAATGCCACCCGAAAACCTTATTCATAAACGGAACGCTCAAACATCCCGCAATAACCGCAAGGCTCATCATTATCGGTGAAAAATTAGGCAACATAAACTTTTTATAGGTAATCAAAAGCCCGTAATAAATCCCGACAATACCGCCCACAATAAAGACAGGCGTCATTATTCTCAAGTGCTGTGCAGACAAGGCTATCATCGCGGCAGAGCCGTTATTGATGATTATTTTCATAACCCACGGCGCAAAGATATAGAACAATATCCCGAGAACCGAGAAGAACAGCACACTCGCCATAAGGAAGGTATTATATAACTTATTCACAAACTCGGAAGGTTTCTCGTTCAAGTCAGGGATAAGTTTAGAAAAAACAGCAACGGTTGCACTGTGCAAAGGCCCGCCGACACCGCCTAATAATATTATCGCAAACGACGGTATCTGATATGCGTAAAAATATGCGTCGGATTGCCACGTTGTACCGTAATACTTAGCAGTCACAACATCACGCAAAAAGCCTATACCCTTGCTCAAGATAGTTACAAGAGCAATAAGCCAAGCGGCTTTTAGGATGCTTGTACCTTCTTCTTTCTTCTTCCCGTTCACTTCCGAATTGTCCATAGGTTAATTATATATCAAATATTATTATAAAGATACTAGGACACTAATGGATTAGGAGTCCCTCTGTAGAAAACGTAGGGGGTGATGTTTCGCCCCAATGGACAACTCGGCAAATTGTACGTTTTTGTCATCCTGAGCAATAATTTGTATTTATGTGATAAAACCGTTCGGATAACAGCGAAGGATCTTATAAGTAAACATTATAAAAAAGATTCTTCGCACATACTTTGTTGCATGTGCTCAGAATGACAGTAACGCAGGATTACCAAATTCGGTATTGGTGCGAAACATCGCACCCTACTTCGCTAATTTCGTCAGGCAGTGCCTGACCTACATTCCGGACAGTTTTGTCGGTGCGGTAGTGACCGCACCCTACTTTTCAAGTTAAAAGTTATAAGTTCAAAGTTTGAAGTTAATAACTTTGCACTTTTAACTTTGCACTTTACACTTCCTTAGTGTCTTAGAGCCTTACTGCCTTAGTATTTTTCCTAGATATATTTTAAAATCTCGCTCAAATCTTTGTTTTCAATAACAATTGTTGCGTGCTCTCTCAATACGGGTTTTGCACAAAACGCAACGCGTGTATCCGCATACTTGAACATACTCAAATCATTCGCACCGTCACCGACAGCCATTGTGTCTTTGGATGTTATACCGAGCAAATGCTGCAATCTCTTTAACATCTCGCCCTTGCTCGTTCCGAACATCATTTCACCGCCGACTTTGCCCGTCAAAATCCCGTCTTTTGCGTGCAAAATATTTGAAAAATCAGCGTCAATTCCGTACTTTTCGCAAAACGGAGTAGTCCCGTTCTTGAACCCGCCAGAGAAACAAACGATTTTATAACCTCTGTCTTTTAGCTCTTTTACAAGTGTTTCAACCCCTCTCATAGGCGGTAAAGTCTTACAAATCTCATTCACCTTTGATTCAGGCATACCCTTCAAAAGCGATACACGGTATTGGAGGCTTTCAAAGAAATCAATCTCGCCTCTCATAGCTCTGTCCGTTACGGCCTTGACTTCTTTGTCAATCCCGAGTTTCCGAGCCAATATTTCCAAGGTTTCCCCGTCCATCAATGTTGAGTCAAAATCAAATACCGCAAGTTTCATTTGTTATCCTTTTTTAGTTTCGTTGGTGCGGTAGTGACCGCACCCTACTTTTCAAGTTAAAAGTTATAAGTTCAAAGTTCTAAGTTATTAACTCTGCACTTTTAACTTTGAACTTTGCGCTTTCTTACGCCATTTACCCCTACGCAGTCAACTTAACATACTTCGGATTATGTACCCCGTCTATTGCCTCTATAGCGTTCAACGTATCATTTTGGACTTCCGTATCAACGTTGATAACCATTATAGATTCGGTTGCGTGTTTATCGTTCTTTTGTACAACGTTCATAGAGCCGATGTTGATACCGTTTTCACCGATTACTTTAGCAACCTGCGCAATCATTGACGGTTTGTTTACGTGAGGAACAATAAGCATATGTCTTTCAGGTCTTATCGTAGTTCCGTAATCGTTTATCTTAACAATTCTCGGAATATCTTTTGCGATAAGCGCGCCCGCAACGGTCGTTACATCCTTATCCGTCGTGAGTTTTACCGTAATCAAGCCCGCGTAATTGCATTTAACGTTTGAACGGGTAGAGATGATATCAATACCGCGTTTTTTAGCAATAACAGGAGCATTTACGTAATTAACACCCTCTAATGTAGAAGATAGGGCACCTTTAAGAACTGCAACTTCCAACGGTTGGATATCCAAATCAGCCAAATCACCTTGAGCGGTAATCTCGATAGATTTAATCTTGCCGTCTGTTACCTGAACAGCCAATTCGCCCGAGTTCTCTGCTATCTGCATATAATCTTTTACAGGTTCCAGCTTATCAGGTCTCAAAGACGGAATATTTACGGCAGAAGATGCCGAACCGCCCGAAAGGACTGCCTTTATCTGTTCCGCAACATCAATCGCTACATTCAATTGAGCCTCTTTTGTACTTGCGCCAAGGTGCGGAGTCAAAACAACATTGCCTTTACAATCTAAGAGAGGGCAAGTCTCAATATGAGGTTCATTTTCATAAACATCAATTGCAGCCCCTGCAACATAACCTGAATTAATGGCATCTCTAAGGTCAGCCTCATTGATAATTCCGCCTCTTGCACAGTTTACAAGTCTTACACCCTGTTTCATCTTAGCAATTGTGTCTTTGTTTATCATATTCAAAGTATCTTTTGTTTTAGGTACGTGAACAGTGATAAAATCGCATTTACCCCAGAAATTATCGAGGTTCTCTACGTATTCTGCGCCCGCTTTTTCAACAATCTCTTTTGATGCAAACGGATCATATACAACAACTTTCATTCCCAAAGCCATTGCAACATCGGCAACGTGTGAGCCAATCTTACCGAACCCGATAATACCTAAAGTCTTTTTGTATAACTCTGTTCCGACAAATTTACTTCTGTCCCATCTGCCTTCTAAGGTGGATTTTACGGCAGGAGCAACATTACGAGCCATTGCAAGCATTAGAGCAATAGTTTGTTCCGCAGCCGCCATTGTGTTCCCGTCAGGAGAATTTACAACGATGATACCTTTTTGGGTTGCTGCATCGATATCAATATTATCAACTCCGACACCTGCTCTTCCGATTATTTTCAAATTCTTTGCAGCATCAATAATCTTCGCTGTTACCTTAGTTTGGCTTCTTACCATAAGTGCGTCATATTCGCCAATCTTTTGTACAAGCTCATCTTCCGTCATAGTCGGTAAAAAATCGACCTCTGCAACAGGTTCAATAATTTTTCCCGCTGCCTCATTTATTTTATCTGTAATAAGTACCTTCATTTATTCTCCTTTGTTTTTCGGTTAAGTCGGTGCAGTATTGACCACACCCCACCCTTTTTTTAGATTTTATCGGTTTAGTCGGTGCGTTAGCGAACGCACCCTACTACTGCGCACCCTACTACTATTATTATCAAAACACAATAATAATTATGCATTATGAATTATGCATTATAAATTATTGATTGAGTTCTTCGATAACGGTCTTAACCCCTTTACCTACTTCAAACTTGTGTCCGAGTTTCTTCATTGTAGCCTCAAGAGCGCCTACAGCTGTGATAATATCTCTGTCGGATACAAAGCCCAATGTACCCATTCTGAAGATTTTGTCTTTAAGTTTGTTCTGACCGTTCGCAACAACGATATCAAAGTCATTCTTCAAAGTACTTCTGATATCAGGAACAGAGATACCTTCAGGCGGATAGATAGAGGTGATAGAATGGCTTGCATTCTTATCATCTTTCACAACAAGCTCAAGGTTGATAGCTTTAACAGCATGTCTCAAAGCCATTGCATGACGTCTGTGACGTTCGTTCATATTTTCAATTCCGTCTTCTTTAATCATCTCAAGTGCCTTGTTCAAACCTACGAACAGGTTAACGGCAGGAGTGAACGGAGTAGAATTTGCTCTTGTTGATTTTCTGTATGCTGCCCAATCCCAATAGAAACTAGGATGTTTGCACTGTTCGTATACCTTCCAAGCCCTTTCGTTAGCAACCAAGAAAGATAATCCCGGAGGAATCATAAACCCTTTCTGAGAACCTGAAATAAGAACATCAATGCCCCATTCGTCAGGTTTACATTCCATTGCACAAACGGAAGTTACACCGTCAACAACAGATATTGCGCCGTGCTCACGGATAATAGAACACAAAGTCTTTACATAGTTTGCAGCTCCCGTTGAGGTTTCACTGTGTGTAAGAGTAACAATTTTAATTTTCTTTTCGGTATCTTCCGCAAGACGTTTTCTCAAAACTTCAGGATCAATAACCTGTCCTGATTCAACCTCTATTTTCTCTACAACAGCTCCTCTTGATTCGGCTATCTTAGCCCAACGGTTACCAAAGTTACCTAAACTCAAGCATAAAACGTTATCACCTTCGTTAATCAAGTTTTCAAGTGCTGCGCACATTGCGCCGGTACCGCTTGCAGTATAAACAAATACATCATTTTCAGTTCTGAAAACATATTTCAAATTTTTATAAACATTTTCCAATATTGCGGAAAACTCGGTACTTCTGTGACCTATAGGGTGCTTTGCAATTTCTAACATAACTGATTCCGGTACAGGTGTAGGCCCCGGTATCATCAAAAATGTTTTATCCTTCATAAATACTCCTCCATTTAAATACAGACTGATTATATCCATTATTGCATAAAAATGAAATAATCAGCGTTTATTATGCCCGAGTTGTTAATATAATTTACAAAAGATAATAAAACTTATTCATTTAATCAAAGACAATTTTAAACTTTTATTTTACATAACCCCATAAAATGCGCATAAATGAAGAAACATTTTCTCCGTATGAGGTTATCTTCTCCCAATATTTATCAAATTTTGGCTGCGGATTAAATACGGCACCCATCTTTTCCGATTGTTTTTCAATTTTTGCTCTGTGTGCCAGCATCTGTTCTTCCGTTACAACAGGTGTTTTAAAACTGCTTAAATTAGCCGTTTTCGGATGATTTCTTTTTCTTATATCTTTTAAAGTTAATCTTTTTATATTTGTTCTAATCGGATTTACACGCATTCCTCATTCCCCTTTATTTATACAAAAATTATAACATACAAATAATTCAAGGCAAAAAAAATACCGACTTCACTATCGGTATATAATTTATGAAAACTTTTTAGGAATATTTTGGAACTAAAGAAAATTATTTTATTTTTATGATGAACTACCCCAATCAAATACTGATTTAATAGCATCTGATTTGAGTTTCTTTACGGAATCAATTTCCGTATTTACGGAAGTCAACTCTGTTGACAAGTTTTGAATTTCAAAATCCCAGTAGGTTTCTTTTTCGGAAATAGCTGATTGTTCTGCGTTAAACCAAGCCGTGAGCTCTTCTCTCTTAGAAGAATCCGTTTTATCAACGACATAGTTCATTGAAGTGAAGTAGTTAAGCAATGTATTCTTCTTGTAACTGCCTCGTTTCATATCATCGACTAATGCCAACTGGAATTGACCTGACTTGAATCCTGCCTGCAATTTTTCTTTATTATTTGCATTATCATAGTAACTTGTATCTGTAATAGTAATTTCGTTATTTCTGCTGTATTCATTCGCAGTGATTTGTTTGACATTAAGAGTAGTACTACCCGTTGAAACTTCTCTTTTGAAATACCCGACTTTACCTTTAGGACTTGTTACCATAACCATGGCTCCGTCAGGTTGATTTGACAAATAATTTATTGCGTAGCTGACTACATCTTCTGATTTATTAGTGGTATTCGTATTGAAAGAGCCACCACCGGTAGTATAGTCTGTACTACCCATCCTTAAAGATGTAGCGGTAGTTTTATTAAGTTCGGTCAAATTTACGTTTGTGAAAGCTGTATTGAAGCTTTGAGTCTCTTTTGATGTACGAACCATTTGCCCCTTAGTCGTATAATCACAAGAAATACCGTTTTGAATACCTGCACTCAATATCGGAGCAAAATAGTTTACAAGAGCTCCTAAATACTTGGCATTCTGAGTATTTAGTGATTGAGCAGTACCGTTCAAGAACATTTTACCGACTTCGATTGACTGTCCTTTGTAGTTTTCTACATCGTAACAATAACCGTCTTTCGGGTCTACTCTGTCAGAAGATGCAACATCCACGCCATTTGCAGCGTTCTCTGCAGCAGCTGCCGTTTTATAATATAATCCGTCATTTTTACCTGAAGTATATAAAGTACCGCCTGATTGATAACCTCCATTCTTTATCATTGCTTTTATAATATCATCTGATGTTGCCAAATGTGACTTTTTATCAATATCAGTTTGACGATCATGTATATTATCAGCTTTTTTCAAAGCTTCCGTAATTGCGGTTACTTGTTGGTTACCGCTTTGGTTAGCAGACATTAACTGTTTTAAAGCTTCTGTTGTTTGGTCATATACGGTTCCTGTCGGAACTTCAAATTTTGATTTGATAATTGCTCGTGCAATATCACTGTCAACAACAACTTTACCATATTTATTAATCAAAATCATATCATTTTCAGGTTTAGTCGCGATATCATTATCCGCACCCGTCAATATCTGATTATAGAAACTGCTTGTAATATGTCCGTTTGCACAATCGCCCATTAAATACCCATAAGTAACATCTTCATAACCTGCAGATGTTGCATACATAATATTAGAATCCTGCAATCTTTGATAATATTGTGTTGAAAGTTCGGTCGATTGTCTTGTGAGCATTTGTTTGCGCTTAGAATCGACTTGCATTTGCAACTCGATATCCGCCTTTCTGGTTGTCAGAGCCAGTAATCTAACTTGTGATACTGATAAACCCATTTAACAATGCTCCTTTTTTAGTTCCTAATATACTATATATCGGCATTTTTTGAAAAAACTTTAGGATTTTGGACGATATTGTTACAAATCTTTACATTATTTTTTAAGTGGTTTTGCATGCTATATCTGGATTTCAGATATTTATAAGAATTTATTATATCAACACCCCCAATACGAAATTTTCATGCATTTACATGCTTGAAAAATGTTCAATTTATGTTTCTAATTTTTGAGTTTTGGAAATTCAAACTATGCTCTTGACGGTCTTTGGATTTTCAACAAAGAATCCTTCGGCATAAATGTAGAACGAAGCCCCGAGTTAGCTATCACAAAGAAAAACTCCAACTCTTCTCCCGGAGCTATATCCAAATCATCAAAAGGCACACGAATATCAATCTTATCTTCCTGTACGATATTCAAGCCCTGCGAATCAACTATTGTCCATAAATTACCTGCCGAAGCCTTTGAAAGATAAGACGGATACAATTTATTATCAACAATAGTTATCAAAAGTTCATTATGATATTTTGACTTCAAAATAGGGAAGACAGATTCGGTCTTGTTTGATATTCTTATATTTGACTCCTCATGCTCCTTATTTGCATTACGCATATATATATAAAACTGTGGTATCTTCGGCTTCTGCGGATTGTCCTCTGTATAATTCTGATTTAATTCAAGTTTGAAATACATATTGTCATAATCAAACCCGTAATTTATATTATCAAAATTTTTGCTCTCTTGAAAAACAGGGCCGTCTATAAGGTCGATGCTGTCCGAAAACAACCATTCCGAATTAGTTTCAGGAATAGTTCCCTCATTTATTTCAGAGGCTCTGTGAGCTGTTTCTATAATAGAATTATCCAAATATTGAGGATATTCATGCCCCAATATCTTACATGCATTTTTTAAATGTTCTCTGAACAAAAAGTCAAATACATTATCCTGTCCCGAATTATTAGGCTCACCATACCACCAGAACCAGTCACTGCCCTCAGCGATGAACAGCTCTCTCATAGCAAGCCTTGCACTCTCATCTGCCGTATCGGTAATAATCTCTTTTAAAATATCTCTTACATTTGCAATATATTGCCATGCCAGATTTTTGACAGGTTCACCCAGCCAAAAATTAAAATCTTTCGATACCCAAGACCCCGGGCAGATTTTACTTAATATCTTTTTATTTTTATCAGTATCAATATAATCGCTGATACGGACGGTCTCAACCGTATCATCGTTCTCAAGTTTTGAATATACTGCATTCAAGAAATCATCACCGTCATTTACATAATTTTCCCAGCAGTTTTCACCGTCTAACGCAATTGTCAATAAGTGACTGTCGTCAGGAGATACCAACAATTTGTTTTGGATTGATTTTATTTTGTTATACAAATCATTCGCCGCAAGTGCAGTATCAACATTTCCGTATTCAAAGTTTATCAATGTAGGGATATGAGAATCCCTGAAAATAACATCAATATCGTGATTGTCATTCGCATAAGTATATGTTTTAAGCAAATAATACGGATCCTCAAGGTTACTTTTAAAGTCTCTGACAAACTCAAAATTTATACTTTTTGCGAGGATTGACTCATCGGAAATAGTCCAATTTATACCTTCCTTAGCAAACATATTGAGTACGTTATCCGTCAAACAAAACTCCGGTGCCCACATTCCCTTAGGTCTTACCCCAAATACATCCTGTATTCTGTCAAGTGCGGATTTTACCTGAAAATTAGCATCCTCTTTTAAATTAAATTTTTCAGGCAAATTATCTCTGTTAGGAAGATTTTTAGATGCCGTCTCATAATCGCACAAAATAGGCATAATCGGATGATAATAAGGGCTCGTTGTAAGCTCAAGTTTTCCTTCTTTTATAAATTTCTTATATGTAGGGATAATATCCTTTATAATCTCTCTTTGTATCTCTATGATACGTTGTCTGTCTTCCAATGTGTAATTATGTTCTTTTTCAACCAACTCTTTTATTTCGGGATATTTATCATAATGGGTTGAATCTATCCATGACAGATTGAATAAAGCCATTAAATCCGAATATTCCTGATTTGTGAATTTATCAGGTGAAATGTTATGGTTTGAAGAACGTTTCTTAAATAATCTTCTATACGTCGGATACGGATAAATCATCGTTTCGTATTTAGTATTGAAGAAATTATTTAAAATATATTCCTTATCATTTTGAGTTAAATCTTCTATCTTAGAGACCGTAAGACTTGAATGTATATCATCGAATCCGTTCTCGGAATATTGGATAAGTTCGTCCAACAGAGCAGGAACAATATCAACATTCAGTTTTAAACGCGGATATTTTTCCAGAATAGATACCATATCAAGATAGTCTTTTACGGCATGCAATCTTGCCCACGGCATAAGAAAAACTCCGTCCAATTCATAAACGGGCTGGTGCATATGCCAATAAAAAGCTACCGATAATTTCTTTTCTGTCAAACTTTGCATATATTTATTATAGCAGATTATCACAATTGTAAATATAGAATATAAAATTTGTTTAAGATTTAGGCTAAACAGATTTTATACACTATTTCTCGATTTATGCTAAACTCATTATATGGTAGCAACAGACGTAATAAAAAATAAAATACAAAATAGCATAAAAGGGAACAGCCCTTATGAAGTAAAAGATTACGGGAAAATGATTCGTTCAAGACTCGGCATATTAGTTCTTGACTCAATTAATACCGAAATATCAACAGAATCAATCAACGTAATGACCGCAACCGAGCTTATACATACGGCATCACTGTTTCATGATGATGTTATTGATAACGATAAAATAAGACGTTTACCACATATCGGGAACAAAACAGCCGTCATATACGGAGACCTTATGCTCACAAATGCCATAAATATATTGCTTGGAATAAATAATCCCAAAATTTTGAGTATTTACAATAATGCCATAAAAAATATGTGCAACGGGGAATTATTCCAACAAATGTTCGCAGGGAAAATCCCGACATTAAAGCAATATATAGAAAAGACCGAACTAAAAACCGCATCTCTGTTTGTAGCGGAAATAAATGCACTTCTGATTCTTGCGAATGCTGACAACAACTTAAAAAAGAATCTTATTGAGTTTGCACGCCTCTACGGCATAGCATTCCAAATAAAGAATGATTTAAAAGACACTCAAAAAGAGCAAAAAGACCTTAAACAAAAAATATACACGGCTCCATATGTACTCACAAACAGCACCGTCTTAACGGAGTCCGCTATTGAAAAAACTGCTCGATTATTAGATAATTACATAGAGAAGGCAGAAAAATGCCTTATGATTTTAAAGGATAGTAATTTTAAAGAAACACTAATCGGAGAGACGGAATGTTTGAGAAAATAAAAGAGTGGAAACAAAAATATGACGAATGGGGAAAAGTTCATCCGAGCGCAAAAGAATGGCTTGAAACTTTCGTATTCGTGTTTGTTATGGTTATAATCATCAGATACTTTATCTGTGAAGTCCGCTGGATTCCGTCGGCTTCCATGCACCCTACCCTAATGGAAGGGGACAGAATAATCGTTGAAAGAGTTACGCATTTCTATGCAAAACCTAAACGCGGAGATATTTTGGTATTTTATCCGCCGTTTGTAAAACCTAAAAAATCATTATTGGGTATTCTTGAAAGAAGAACGGGACTGTTCTGCAACGATGTTGCGTTTATCAAACGTGTAGTCGGGCTACCGGGTGAAAAAATAGAGATTAAAACCCTAAAAGACGGCAAAAATGTTGTACTCATAAACGATAAACCGCTAAAAGAAGATTACATTTTAAGTGAATATGAATCAATCCCTTGCTCGGACACAATGTATTGCGGACCTATGATTATTCCGCAAGGCAAGTATTTTATGATGGGCGATAACAGAGGAAACTCAGAAGACAGCAGATTTTGGGGATTTTTACCTGAAGGCAGAATAATCGGCAGAGCCGTTTTCGTATTTTGGCCGCTCAACAGAATCAAAGTTCTAAAAGCCAACTAAGAATTATACGTACGTTTAATTTAGGCAAAAATATTTATAATTTTTGAACATAGAATAGCATGTTATTTCAAAAGTAGGTCGGATTTACCAATCCGACAGTAACAATATAGATTTAATTTTGTCTGCATAGTAATGCCGACCTACCGGTTTGACTTTTTACTACAAATAAATGTAATGTTAAAAAAGCAGTCATTAATGACTGCTTTTTTGTATTTTATTATTTTATTACTTATCGTAATTATTCTTCTGTTGCAGGAGCTTCTTCAACTTCTTCAATAGATTCTTTAACGATTTCAGATGCTGTGATTGAAACCTTCAATTCGGTTTTAACCTTAGAAGTCAATTTAATAAGCATTGTGTAATCACCTACTCTGTTGATAGGGTGGCTCAAAGATACCATTTTTCTGTCGATATCGATATTGTGTTTGTCTTTGATTTCTTCACAAAGTTTCTTAGTTGTGAATGTACCGAATAACTTACCGCTTTCACCTGCTTTTGCAGATAATTCCAAAGTACCGATTTTTTCAATCAAAGCAGCCTTTTCCAAAGCTTCTTTGTGTAATTTTTCTTGTTTTGCTTGGATTCTTGCAAGGTTCTTTTCTCTGTTCTTTAAAGCCCCTTCAGTAGCTGTTTCAGCCATGTTTTGAGGGATTAAAAAGTTTCTTGCATAACCGTCTTTTACGTTTATAACGTCACCTGTTTCACCAAGGTTTTGAACATCTTTCTTTAATATAACTTGCATTTATATTTCTCCTTTTGCTATTTATTCGTTCTCGTGTAAATTATACTAACTCAAACATACTTTAATGTCGAGTGTTTGTAAAGTTGTTTGAATTAGAGTTTCTGTGTAACCAGTGCATATATGTCGTTAAAGATAACAAATATCATAAGTGCTATCAATAGCAAGAAACATACATTTGCTATCTTCTCAACAACTTCGTCAGGAACACGTTTACCTCTGATTTTCTCTATAATCAGGAACATTACATGTCCGCCGTCCAATGCAGGTATAGGCAGGAAGTTTACTATTGCCAAATCCATTGAGATAATAGCCGTCAATAACAACCCGTAGAATATACCGTGATTATTGATTATATCACCGCCGACTTTTGTAATTGCAACGATGCCGTGTAAATCCCCTAACGGAACTTCACCCGTAAATACCTGTTTCAATCCTAATAACATCAAATATGTATTTTCATTCAAGTAATGTGCGCTGGCTTTTGTTGCCTCAATAAATGAATCCGTCGGTTTCAATATTTCTTTAGACTCCAATTGAACACCTATTGCGCCCGATGCTGTCGGATATATGGATTTTAGTCTGAGATATTTTCCGTCTCTTTCAACTACGAAATTTAAAGGTTTTACATTATCCGAGATAGCCTCTGCTATCTGACCTAATGTATATTCTCCGCCCGATCCGTAATAAGAAGCTTTCTGAATATTTCCTATATCATCTCTCAATTTTTGAACTGCAGGGCTTATCTTATATTGGTTATCCTTATACGGTTGCAGACCTAATGCAACTTTCTTTTCTAAAAGAACAGGTTTTTCCGATAAGAACTTCGGTAACCTTACAACAACGCCAGCAGGTACAATTTCATCCTTCTCTAACCCCGGATTTAATCTTTTCAATCTCGTAAGGTTGTTTTCAACGGTAGAAGGATCAACAAGAGAATCACTGCCCTTACTCAACTGTACCATCGATAACAAAGTTGTCATATTAGTTATCTTTGTATTGTTTACGGATACGACTCTGTCGCCTGATTTTAAACCTGATGACCAAACGGAAGCATCCTTTGGAGCCACTATTTGGTTTACACATACGTCATAATTTCCCGAAGGTAAGTAATTCCAAATAAGAGCAGACATTAGTACAAGTACGAATGCCGCAACCACATTTGCGAACACACCCGCCGATACGATTATCAATCTTTGCCATATAGGTTTGTTTAAAAATCTTTCGGGAGAATCCTCAGGCAATTTGCAGTCAGCCTCATCTTCCGCAAACGCAACATACCCGCCTAAAAGCAGAGCATGAACCATTACGGTAACATCACCTATTTTCTTTTCAAATAAAGTAGGTCCGAGAGGAAGTCCAAAGCCAAATCTCTCTACCTTTACCCCGAAAGCCAATGCCGCAATTAAGTGTCCCAATTCATGGACTATAATTAATATACTTAAAAGTATAAGCATTATTAAAATTGACATTGTGATAACCTCATTAAGTGTTCTGCTCTATTTTAGCATAAAAAAATATTTCAAATCAAAATTTAATTTATAATCAAAACACAAAATTGAAATATCCGATTAAGCCGATATTTTTTGCGGCTTTGCCAATTTTTCCGCGTGAGCCTTACGCTCTTTTTGAATAATCTCTATTCCTAATTTTTTAAGCATTTTTATTTTGTCATCAAACATAAACTCTTCTCGGCTGTTGTTCAAAGAATCATTAGGAGCAGGCAAATCACGTTCCTGCAGTTTCAAAGCATACCTGTGTTCAGCATCAAAAGCGTTTTTCTCAGTCGTCAAAGAATTTTTTAAATCCTGAATATATTCTATCTGCTTTTCTACGGGTTTGTCTTTTAAAAATTTCTTTACCTGTCTTTTACGGGCACCGATTATAGCATTTCTTTTACTTTGAGAGGTAAATGCACTCACATCTTCATAATTATACAGTTTTTCGGATAATAACTTATTAAATTCTTTATTTTCGTATATATTATGAGCCATACCGCTAACAACCCTTGCCGTAATTTTTGGATTAGTCAGTCTGTCAAAAATATGAGTCAATTCATGCATAAACGGGATAACCTGATCCAGCGGCAATCTTTTGTTTTTTGCAGGAACAAAAAGTTTTTGTCCGATTATATCATCTCCGTCATATTTATAATCAGCACAGGCAACTGCCTCATCATTCGGGATGAAAGAATGTATCTCATATTTTTTCTTCTCAGGCAAAGTCTTATCTATACTTTTCCTCAAAGTCGCAAAACTGACAGAATAATCATCCATCTTGCCCATAAAATCATCAAATACTTTATCCGTATATCGTGTCACAAGCTCATGCCTGTCCTTTGGCGAGCCTTTAACTACATCATACGACAATTTTACAGCCGGACTAACGATACTTCTTGTTGGGGAGATACTAACCATATTCATATAAAGCATTGAGTGAAAAATTTTTGCTAGTTTGTTAATGATTGTTTATTTTTGGATAATTTATTTTATGATAAGTCTGGATTTATACTCTACAGATACACCCCTCACCCGCCTTCGGCACCCTCTCCCACAAAGGGGCGAGGGTTTAACCGTTGCTAAAGCAACGGTTAAGCATTTGCTTTTGCAAATGCTAATGTCTCGCCCCCAACTGAGGGAGAGACCGCAGCTGTTGTAATAAAAGCAGTTACAGATGCGAGTGAGGGGGAATAATTTATTAACTTCTCATAATATAAATTGCCCACATTTGACAGAACAGCAAAAATGTAGATATTTCTATTGATT
>DLEF01000006.1 GCA_002481545.1 Cyanobacteria bacterium UBA7753
ATTACCCCCATTGAGTTTTAGAGATTTTTTAATTTTGAGATAATATGATTTTAGTTTGAGCATTTTGAGCGTTTTCTTAGCATTAGTGAGCAGTCCGCTAATTTTTAAAAATCCTTAAAATGCTTGCTGTAAAGAAACAGGACAATACAGAAAAGTGGAACTAGGCTCAAAGCCCCTGAACTCAAAGGTTCTTTGTTATAATTTAGGGTTACAGAAAAGTCCGGTATGTCCGATTTCCGTCTAAATTAAGTCCGGTAAAAGTCAAATTTTTCATATTGATACGCCGTAAAGTCTTATTTCCGTAAGGTAATAGCCAATGACAAACATCGGACTTTTTGTATAAAATAGTAACACAGGTTCCGGAAAAAATTATTTTTCTGTTACAAAACGGAACCTTAACGGAACTTTTTGCGGAACCCAAACGGAACTATTTAAAAATTGACAATTTGATCCAAGTATAAAACTTTATCTACATATGATATAGCTTTGCGTAGTAGGGTTTTATGATTTTCATATTCCTCTTCTAAATAATTGCGTAACAAAGGAATGATAAGTTTTTTAATTCTTTCTTTATCAGATACGTTTAATATCATTTTTAACTGAATCTCAATATTTTCTTTCGTAATGTCAGATAATTTTGTATTTTTATCATTATATAAATCTAGATATTTCTTTTTTAATTCCAATTCCGAGCCTGTTAGCTTTTCTTCTTTAAAATTCTCATCAGATTTTAAACGTTGCAACAAATAAGTTTTTCCCATTTTGCAATCTTCTACAATTTTGCTAATTTCAGATTTTAATTTAGTTTTATCAAAACTTTCATCATTTTGTTGAATTAAATATACAAAATAGTAAAATGGCAAATATTTAACTGAAAATCTACAAAAAGCTTCAATATAACTCATCGGAGATTGTGTCCCTGTTTGATTTAAAAAGGTTTTTAGTAAGTATTTTTCATGTATATATGTTGGCTCAATTTGCTTAATAATTTTTTCATGGTTTACCACTGCTCCAGTTATGCCTTTTATTTCCCCCACTACTTTTAATGTTGGATCTCCATCAATTTCCGAAAAATGTCCTTCTTTTACAAATTTTAAAGTGGAAAGTAAGTTTTCATCAATAAACACTTCTTTATTTTTTCCGAAACTATTAACGCTTAGCTTTCCATCTTTTAAATCTATTAATGATAGATTATTTACGCCTATTTTTGCAATTTTGGATATTGTTTGCATCCATAATTTTCGTTCATCTTCTTTTACTTGTTCCAGCATAATTTTTAAATCAGGATATTTAATTTCAGGACTTTTGCCGCTATATCTGTAATAAATTGCACCTTCACGAATTACAAAACTATTATTGTGTTGGACACTTTTAGTACAAACAACAGGTTTAGAAACAGCTTTATATACATATATAAGACCTACAAAAAGATCAAAATATTTTATTGTTGTACGCTCAAATTTTATCTCAGGGGAAAAATATTCATTTAATTTTTCTACTAATTTTTCATCATCATATTCTTCAAATGTATTATCCCTCATCCCTACAACGGTTTTAGGTTTTTCTTTAACCCCAAAAATTATGTATCCACCATCTCTATTAGCAAAAGCTGCCATTGTTTTGGCATATTTTGCTAATAAACTCTTATTAAAATTTTCTTTAAACTCTAATGTACAAGATTCTCTTGATATAATTTTGTACGGTTCTTTTTCACTGTAATATTTAAAAATTCTATTTATTTTATCATTAGAAAATACATCCAACTACTTATTCCCTCTGTTCCCCTCGGCATGTTCTTTTATTACTTTATAAATATACCTTTCATTTACATCGCACAATTTAGTCAGTTCTCTCTTATTGCTTCTTGTCGCAGTATAGTTATCTATAATATACTGCTTTTTATATGGTTGGTTACAATAAGCATGTATTAGAAACTTGTTCCCAAGCGGATGTTAAAAAAGGATGTCTTTTGCATCCTTTTTTAGTTTATAATTCAAAGCAAAAAAGAAGAATGTCAAAAATTAACAAAATTGAGGGATTTTTTACTTCCTATGTTAATGAATGGGCAAATCAGTATTACTGCTGAATAATTACTTGTCCGTTCATAAGCATTGGTAATAAAAATTCTCTTATTTCTGTTAAAGATTGTATTTCAATATTATTTGCTTCTATTTGCTTAATAATTGGTGATATTTTTAAAATAAAGTCGTTAAGAATATTTTTTTGTGGAATCAATAAAGCAATAAGTTTTATAGATTTTACATTAAAGCTTTTGAAAAAGGCTCCACAATCCAAATTGGATAAGATTTGTTGAGTCATATCATTGCTCCCGAAAAACATTCTTAAATAGTACGGAGAAATATTAATAGGTCTTATTGCGGTCAAATTTCTTCCTAAAGCACATTTTACACCTTTAGGTATTTTGCCAAAAGCTCCTGTTCTGCCTGCGTTTGTGAATACAAAGTCATTTTCTTGTATTTCTATTTTTTGAGTCCAACATTTATAATCATCTTTTGAAATATAGTATTTATTCGTAATATCAATATATCCGGCATCAGTTAGGTTTTCTAATTGAAGCAAATATAAATCGTTTGCTTCATAGCAGTAGTCAGGTTTTTTGCTATGTAAACAATCTGTAATATTACAGTACTTACTTATATTTTCAACTTCCCAACCAACAGGAATTTCTCTTTTTAAAATTTCATTATAAACCATAGCACCACCGCTTGATTTATACGGTCGTTCATTTTCATCAGGGAAATCAAATTGAACAAACCAATAATCATACAAAGTTTTTGCAAAATTTTCCAATTCCAAGTTTATTTTATTATTTAGTTCTATTTTCTTGTCTATATCTACAAATAATTTTGCTATTTTCTTTTGTTTATCAATATCAGTTTCAACCTCAATTTCCATATTTTCAATATCAGAAGGATTTATTGAAGGATAACTCGATACATTATTACAAGCAATAGTGTGCAAATAATCAGTATATTTATCTTGTGTTAGATTATAATACATATAATTTGCATCATTTTTAGTTTTATCTTTTATATCCAATGTTATAAAACCTGTTGATGCAACCATATTATCTAATGGATTTCGTATAATTCCATAATGTTTTAAATTAGGTCTTACGGAAGAATAAACAATGGTATCTTTTTTTATCAATCTTTTTGCCCTGCTTGGTATTGTTTCTTCACCAATATTTAATTTTTGAATATTATCTATATGATTCATTGTAATACTGCTTGTATCTAAATAGTTTATAAAATCATAATTTGATAATTTTATATTTTCTTGATTAGAATTAAAAATTTCTTTGATTTGTATTTTACGCATATTGCACCGCCAATCTGAATTGATTGATTAAGCGTGCAAATATGCTTTTAAAATTTGGTCGTTTATTTTCGTCAGGGAAATCAAATTGAACAAACCAATAATCATATAAAGTTTTTGCTATTTTTTCTAACTCTAAATTGATTTTATTGTTTAACTTTATCTTTTTATCAATATAAGATAATAGATTAATTTGTAATTTTTGCAAACTTACACTTGGAATATCTACTAGTAATTCTTTTAAATCATTAATAAATATACACTTTTGAACAGCACCCTTAGAATTATTTATCAATCTATTTTGTAGAGAATTTAATGAAAGATAATAGTATAAATACTGTGGTAAAAGCTTATTCTTATCACATTTTATAATGCCAACACTTCTCTGAAATTCATAATTTGGTTTTTCGGTTACAATAGCAAGCTTACCTAAAGTCCCAACTGTTGAAATTAAAACATCTAATTCCTCAAGTTTTGTTCGTTTATTTATTTTTTTATAACTATCTTCCGAAATTTTTCTATCGGAGGGTGTAATTATGACTTCACCATTAATAATGTTTTTATTGCTCAGTAAGTAATACTCTCCATTCGGAGCATCTTCAACACTACCATGTTCACCATCAGTAATATTTATACAATAATCTGATAACTTTTTATTCATACTTCAACAACTCCAACTGCTTTTGTATTTCATCTTCCAATTCGTGAGATTGTTTGAAATATTCTTTAAGATTTGCTTTGTATTCATTCATTTTGGCTTCAAATTCTTCAGCCGTTATATCAACATATTCAATTTTTACATCAAAATATTGACCTGCTGAAAGTGAATAGTTTTTGTTTTTAATATCCTCATAAGATACAAGAATGGAGAAATCATCAACGACTTCTTGCTTATTAAATGTTTCAATGATTTTGTTTTCTTCTTCTTCAGATAGTACAGTCTTTTGATTTTTGCCTTCTTTTACTTTTGTTCCTAGTTTCGATGCATCCATTAAAAGAACTTGTCCACCTTTATTTTCTTTATCAATAAAGAGAACAGAAACATTTGTACCTGTTGTTGCAAAAATATTTGAGGGCATAGAAACGACACCACGCAACATTTCTTTATCAATTAGTCTTTCTCTTATTTTTCTTTCTATACCGGATTGAGCAGTAATAAATCCAGTTGGAACAACAACCGCGGCTTTGCCGTTATCCGCCAATGAATACATAATGTGTTGTAAGAAACAAAGGTAAATAGCCATTTTGTCTTTGTCTTTGTTAGGAATTTTAGGTATTCCTGCAAAAAATCTTTCTTTATTGGCTTCTGTGTCTAAATCCTCCCTATCATCAGAAAAATCCAATTTGAAAGGAGGGTTTGATACAATATAATCAAATTTCTTAATTTTATCATTTTCTGTATGTGCCGGAGTTGTTAGTGTATTTCCTTGAACAATATTAGGAATTGAATGAATTAGATTGTTTAAGATCAAATTCAATCGCAACATTGTAGAAGATTTCTGTGAAATATCTTGTGAAAATATTGTACATTTATTTGTTCCAATAGCATGTGCAATACTCATTAATAATGTACCGGAACCTGCTGAAGGGTCATAACATGTAACATTAGATGGTTTTTCATTACCGACGAGTATTTTTGCCATAATTTTTGCAACGGCTCTTGGTGTATAATATTCAGCATATTTTCCACCACCATCTTTATTATAGTCTTTTATTAAATATTCAAATATTATCGCAAAAAAGTCATATCCTAGCCCAAAAGCTTTTTCAAAATTGAAATTACAAAGCTTGCTAATAATTGCTCTTGCGAAATCATTTCTTTTTGAGGGATCGGTTATGTAATTACTAATTCTTTCAAACAGTTCTATTTTTGCATTAGAATCAGTTCTTACAGAAAATATTGCATTATTGTAATTTGCTATGCCGATCAATGTATCATCAAGAAATTCTGCGATATTGTCTTGATTCATATTATTAAATAAATTGGATAGCAAATGCTCTTTTTTTAATTTGGCATTATCACCCATAAAAAGCATTAATTCTTCATATTCATCATTTGTAAGCTTTTCAAATTCTGTTTCCCAATGTTCAACCTTTTTAAAGCGTTCATCAATATTTTTTAATTCATAACCAAATTTATCATTTAAAAATTTGTACAAAAACATTTGCGTAATAATTTTAAATTCATTTCCATCATTACCTAAACCATAACCAGCACAAGTTGCCTTTAAATTATCAATTAATTCCTCAGTTTGTTTTTTTATATCTTCCATTAAGCAACATCTCCATTGTGTTCTCTGATATATTCACTCGTTATATCATTACCTAACTTTTTCTTTGTAGAAAAATCAATATTTAGCCAAGATTTTAATCCTTCTGCGACAAATTTTATGACTTTGCTACCAAATGAAGGCTCATTATCTAAAATTGCTGCGTGATTTAAAATTTCTTCATCTGTTTTTTCTTTTACTTCTGATAAAAATTCTTGTATCTGAATATCATCATCTGATATATGTTGTTCTTTTATTCTTTTATGTAATCTTGCAAATTTTTCATCAGAATTATATTTCTGTTTTAGTAACTCATTTTTTCTATTTAGTGCTTCAGAACGAGCATATAGTTCTTTAATTTTTATTATATTTTCTCTAATAAATTCTTGAGAAACATCTGTAAGATTGCCTTTTTCAAACAATCTTTGCAACTCTTCTTTTAAGGTTATAAACTCAATATCTTTTTTATCAAAATTATGCAGTAATGATTCTCTTGTATGCCGCAAAATATTTTTTAAATCATCTGCAAGTTTTAATTCTTCATCTTTTATTTTTACAAAAGAAAATACTATATCTTCCATTGCCAAATTTAGCAAATTCATGGCATTTGAATTGTTTTCCAAAGCTTCTTTTTGGTTGATAAATGTTATGTGATTTTCGACTTCTGTCAATAATCCTCTCATATTATGGAAATCAAGTTTGTCGATGATTTCATCATATTCGTTATATCGAATAATGTTATATAACTCCCGAGCCATAACTAAGGCTTTTTTAATTTTTAATAACTCTTCTTTATCTGATATTTTAGTGATTTCTTGAGAAAATAGTTCCGCATTTTCTGTTGGGTATTGCCATAAAATCTTTTTAATTTCTTGTATGTCTTCTTCGATTTCTTTTTGGGTTTTAAATAAATTACTATAGTATTTTCTTTCATCTCCCAACTGAGCATTTAATTCATCCCAGTATGCTTTATTTGCTTTATCAAATTGCTCAGTAATATCTGCAAAATCAACAACATAACCATATCTAAAATCTTTGTATGGTCTGTTTACTCTTGTGAGGGTTTGCAATAAATTATGATCTTTTATTTGCCGGCCAATATATAGTTTCTTTAATCTTGGAGAATCAAATCCCGTTAATAGCATATTATATACAAACAATAAGTCGATTTCACCAGCTTTAAAGTTATCTACGATTTCCTTACGTTCATCTTTAGAATATACGTCATGCAATATGATTTCTGCTTTATTAGGAATGTCATCATTATCTTTATAGTATTTGTCAAAAAGGTCTTTAAATTTTTTAGCCTGTTTAGAACTCTGGCAGACAACCATCCCGCCAATTGTATCGTTACCATATTTTGTTCTTGAATCTTTTAAATCTTGGACAATATATTCAAGCATTGGTCTTGCAAAATTATCGTGTGAATACAAATCATCAGGATCTATATCACCTTTTGCCAACTGAATATTTTCCAAGATTTCCGATAATTCAGATTTGTACTGAGTATCTATATCTTCTCTCATAAGACGTAGCGTATAGCCATCAGCAATAGATGAATTATAGTAATATTTATGAATATATTCGCCCCAAATATCAGTTGATTTTGTTTTGCCAATTAATGGGGTTCCTGTAAGAGAGATAAAGACAGCATCTCTATCAGAGTTTACAAGGTTTGGTAAAAAAGAACCTTTTTCGTCATAACTTCTATGAGCTTCATCTATAAAATAAACTCTTTGAATATTGATATTATAATCTGGGGCTTTAGCAACTGATTCTTCTGAAAATTTTTGAATATTTACAACAGTTATCTCATTGCCACCGTCATTATTATCTTTGGTCTCAATTTTACCAATAGACTTGGTAAATTCTTCTTTTGAATTTACAGTTTTAACTATTAACTTTCTTGCTGCAAATTCTTTTTTAGCCTGCGTTAGTAGATCAATTCTATCTACTATAAAATAAAATTTAGGAATAATATTTTGTTTTTGAAAATAATCTGTAAGCCATTTTACATTAAAATATGCTAGAGCAGTTTTACCGGAACCTTGTGTATGCCAAATAATACCTTTTTTCGGTTCATTCTTTTCTGTGCATTCAGTAAGTCGTTCCTGAATAGCAAGTGAGGCAAAAAATTGTGGATAGCGCATTATATGCTTTTCGGTTACAGTAGTTTCTTTATGAGCTCTTTTTACATATGTTATTCCATATTTTAAAAAGTTTTTCAACCTACATTTTGAAAATAATGAAAGTATCATTCTGTTTGTAGGCTTAGTTACATCTTTATTTGTTATAAACTCTTGCGTATCCTTTATTGATACATAATTTGTATCTTTAAGGATAAATCTTTCAATCTCACGATTTTCCGGCTCTAAAATATTTGTTAAGTCTTGTGGTCGTTCTTCTCTAAAATGATTAAAAAAAGCATCTTTTTTAGATGTAGTAGAATAAAAGGCGCCACTAATAGGAATAGGTTCCGTTTCGTCATACTCCATATTGTTCGAAAACATTAGAATTTGTGAGATATTTATAAATCGCCGGAATTTCTTATTTGTAAACCGTTGATTCATCATTCTTTCTTTTTCAACAATGATTCCGCCTTTATTATTTGGCTTTTTGACCTCGATGAAGCATAGAGGCATTCCATTTATTAGTAACGTAATATCAGGTCTAAATTCATCATCACCATTTTTACAAGTTAATTCAGTAACAACGTTAAATGCATTATTATCAAAATTTTCAAAATCAATTAGTTTAATACCTGTAGGAGAAATAAGTCTTTTATAAAATTCTTCACCTAAGTCATCATAGTCAAGTATATTTGTAATTTCTTTTAATTCACGTTCAATATCTTTATCTGTTAAATCAAAAGAGTTTATTTTTCTTATACTTTCTGAGAAAATGTCAGTAAAAATATTTGTTTCTATGTCCCATTTTGCATTTTTCAATGACAGATACTTATAACCTAACCTTGTTAGTGTAATTATTGCTGGAATTTTTACCCTTGTATCTTCATTAAATACCATTCTGAACTCCTATTATTTGCTTGATTTAATATTATCATGAACATATAAATCTTGCGCTTGGTTTAACTATCTTATTAGAATACACTATAAATATGTCATATTTGGACAAGGTTAAATAATTAAATAAATATAAATTATTCATTGAATATTAATAAATAGTTATAGAATATAAGTATGATCGCTATCCAACGAGATAAATTAATATCAGTTGAAGATTTCTGCAATGAAATGGGCAGATTAATCTTTTATTTTGACCAGACAATAAATACAATTAAATCTGATTCGAAAGCTTTAGTGGTATATCTAACTCTTATCAAAAAAATTATTTCAAATGCTGATGCAGCAAATAAATTGATTTTTGAAGGACATATTAAGGAATCCAAAATTATTTTACGGTGTGCAGTTGAAAGTGTAATTTTGATTACATATTTATCACAATTCCCGGAGAAAATAGAGGACTATCTTGACGAAGCACAAATTTTAAAGATTAAAAATAATTTTATTATTTATAAAAATATGCGTGATGGCGAACCATTCGATGTTAATGGAACAACTATATCAAAAGAAGAACTTTCTGCGGAGAATGAAAGATGCTTTAATTCTATTCAAGAACAAGCAAAGCAGAAAATTCTTAAAGGAATTGGAATAAAAGAATATAAAATTAATAATTCAAATTTTGAAAAATTTGATAAGTATTTTACCAATTTCCGTCCACAATTTATAAAATATGAAAAAATGTTTAAAGAATTAGATGATATTGGTTTTAAACTTGAAGATGATTTTATATTTGGTCTCAGGGACATTGTTTATGGATTTTATAATGACAGTTCTCAAATTGCACATGGTTGTTTTTTAGATTGGAGCGAGCCAACATATTTCACCCAAAAAGAAGCCGAATATATGTTTCATTTCTTTATGAAAGTTACATTATTTCTAAAGGTATTACTTAAAGGATCTGTGAATTTTGAGAATGATCATACTCCACAATTTGTCAGAGAAATGCGAAAATCGAATGACAAACTAGAAATAATAATTTATGGTCAACTATTACAACATTAATAGTGTAAATTTTCAAATTATATTCAAATACCGTTTTATTACCGTTTTAATTTATTCATCTTTTTCATTAGCTTCTATATCTGCAAGCAACTGCGCATAAATTTTATCCTGAAGTTTTTTAGCTTTTTCCATTTCTTTCATTTTTCTGGCAGCTGCTTCAATGTGCGAATCATGCAATATTCGTACAACTTTTGGTTTTGCTTTAGGGATTTCCTTATTATAGACTGCCTTATAATTTTCAAGTTTTTCTGCAAAAGGTATTCTTTCAATTCCTTCAAGAAAAGATTTAGTATTTTTTATAGCTCTTCTTTTTCTCTCAATTGCTATTTTTACCTGCTTTTGTTCTTCCGGAGTTTTCCACAGGGCCGAAGCAGGTTTTAAAACAAATGCTTCTCCTAAAAATTTCTGATTCTCGCCATCATAAAGACATCCATCGTCTTCGGAATATATATCACGCTTCAAATACATTGATTTTGAAGTGCAAAGAGGCATCCAATCTCCCCAATAATGCCTGTTCGTTACCGTATCATAAATACCGTTCTTCTGATATTTTATTGGCTTTGAAGTCCGTAAACACATATCAATAAGACATTTTTTATCAGGAAGATCTTGCTGTATATAGCCCTTCTGCCATAATTGTTCTGGTGATTTATTTTTAAATATTTGGTTCCTATGAATTTTGTTATTTATTACTTCAACATATTCATCCAATTGCTTTTTAAAATCAAAGATATTAGTATTTGGATTTGGAGGAACAAACTCTCTTAAATCATAAGTTATTGAGGCGTTATTTACATTTGCAGGGACATCAAAAATTAAATTTGCTCCGGAATAAATCAGGATGGGTAATAACTTATCCTGATTGCAACTAATATCGGCTTTCTTGAGTTTACCTGTTTTGGCAATATACGAATCAAAATGGATATTTTTAATAATTATTTTACTAGGCCTGCCATACTTAATTAGGGCATAATAAACAGCTTGTAGAATATGCTCAGACTTAATAAGTTTATGGTAAACAAACCACCCTAACCATTTTTCAGTTTTGACATCCTTAATAACCGTAAGCCAAGGATAATAATAGCTGTTTTTATATTTTACTTGAAACTTGAGCTGACAACTTTCAATTATCCAATATTCATTCGCTTTGATATTTGAATAATCCCTCGCAATAACTTTTTCGTGGTGTCGCCTTGCTCTTTTGATTTGTTCCGGTGAATATTCCTTTTTTAATAATCTATCAAAAGTCTTTTCGCATGGAAAGTTTGCAGTTTTTATTTTATCTTTTTGCTTTGCGTAATTTAGTGTTTGCACCCAACAATCAATAGCAGATGGGGCATTCGTACTCATATAAAGTTTTTTGTAATACTCATAATATTCTGGTTTTACGCGGTATTCTTCTTTAAACCCTTTTTTAGATAAAAGTGCATCTTCACCGAATTGTTCATACTTAATCCTAGCTTTGCATAAAGCAGAATAACTTGATTTTTTATCAGGATGTTTTTCGTTCCAATCCTGCAAAAACTCTACAATTTCTTTATGCTTCATTCCTGTTGTCTTTTCTATTAACTCAACATATTTTTTAGCTTGTTTCTTTGCCCATGCCGGAGATTCCTTATAGAATTTAGAATGTTGCACATTTATTTTTATGCCGTTGTATCTGTTTTTGGCAGCTTCCGGAAGTGAATCGAGGTTTATTAAATAGTTTTTATATTTGCCTTTCTTATCATAAGTACAAGAATATTCACCGCGTTTGCATTTGCGTCTGACAGTTTCTTTGACTTCACCTGTTAGATTACAAACTTCATCCATACTCAGCCAAATAATTTCTGCCATTCTTACTCCTTTAAAATCCTAATTTTAGGGCATTTTAGAGTATATCATTAAGTACGACAACAAGATATTACCCAATCGGCTATATATCATATAACAAATGAACACATATCAACACAGAACTTAAAAGTTTTATATCATTTAGATTGAGAGTAAATTATCAGAGAGTTTTGAAATTTATATCATGGATTTTTGAAGTTTTTCCGACTTTTTGTTTAACAGTTTGAGAACATTCTCATTTTGTGTCTGAGAATTATCAAACTAAGTGTCTATGTACACACACGTTACAATATACAATGACATAGGTAAATAAAATTCGTATTTACCGCTGAATAATAAAGTTGCAAGAGCAAATGGTATTGTAAAATGTGATAGTGATTCAACTCACAAATTCTCAAAATGCAATCTACGACAATGGGAACAAGTTGACTGGTTCGAATCCCCTCACCCAAAATGATAAAAATACTCAAACTAATTGTGAATTTACAGTCCACTTTGTGATTTGAATTAAATACTAATTATATGAAATAAGAGCTTCAATTGATTTTTTGTAATATTTGTCAAAGTAGCCTCTTATCTCCCTCTAGACATTTGCATAATATCGGATAGAGTAAAAACAATAAAATCAGGTTTATTACTTATAAAATTCTCTCCGCCTGATGTTATTCCTGCTGTAGCGACAAGAAATACCTTATCTGCACCATAATCATTTTTTATTCCCCATAATGCTCTTAATGGTTCGGGAGAAACAGGGTGGGTATACTGTTTGCATTGTACAATAATATTGTAACTGTCTTTTGTTAAAAATAAATCGACTCCGCCATCTCCGCTACCACGAGTTACTTTTACATTATAACCTTGTTTTTTAAAGACTTTTGCTACTTCTTTTTCAAAATCCCATGGGCTTAAAGACATCCACCAATCAGCATCCCTTTTGGGCATGTTTTCTGTTGATTGAGGGCTGTTTCCATTACTTTCTATACGCACTAATATATTATTAGCATTTTTTCTTATTTCAGAGAGTTCCAATTCTTTTAATATGTGAGCTAATAAGTTTAAGTATTTATAGTTTTGGTTATAGTATTTTTCCATACAACTATCATCATATGCCATTTCTTCATCATAATGCTCATCATCGTATTCCTCATATAAATATTCATGTTCAATCATATCATTATAGATGTCTGTTATATAGGGATTTCCATTTGGAGTTATTAAATGTTCTAATTTGTTGTCAAACATATATAGTGCTTTATCATAATATGACCTTTCATCTTGAGGTAATTCGGGGATTTTGATTTCGTATTTTTGCATATATTCCAACAGTAAATCTACATATATAAAATCGGTATTAAATAATGCAAGATATTTCTGTACAAGATTGGAAAAATCTTTATCAACATTTTCCCCGTTATCTGTCAACTTATTTTCGAATTTTTTATAAATTTCCAATGCGTATATATAGCTAATCACAAAATTAACAATATAATCTTTACGATTGTTTACAGATACTTCATACAAAATGTTTCTTAGAAAATCCAATGTATTATCGGACAAAAACAACGTATCAAAAACTATATTTTTAATATCAGGAATTTTTATTTTATAATTATTTTTAAGTATATATACGAATGCTGTAACCTGTTTTTCCTCCAAATCAAGATTTATTTCTGATGGTAATGAATTATCGGTTGGGAAAAAGGTCTTAACATATTTCAGAACATAAGGTTTTGTTTCATCCAAAAAATTATCAAAAATTTCTTTTAATTCGGCATCTTTTTCTTGTTTTAGTTTTCGCAATTTTTTCTTTATTTCAAAATTCATGTAGTCTGATGTTTTATATAATATATTTCTTACCTTATAATAAGAACTCATCTTATTATATTGTTCAGACCGTAAAAGACCGTTTTGTTTTACCAATTCATAAAATTTTGTATTATCATCTTGGTCTATTTCAGGATGCTCTAATGTTATAACTTCATTTATATATTGTTCCGCCAAACTTGCAATAGCATTTTCTTCTGATTCTGTTAGTGTAATTTCTTGATTCCCTTTTGAACTTTGTTCTCCTCCTAGATATTTTTTATTAAAATAAATGTATACTGCGAAAATCATTAATAAAAATATTATATATAACAAGATTTCCATATATAACTCCTTCTACATGTGTATTTCCATAATATCATTTGTTATTCTATTAAGCAAATCCTTCATAGGTTATGAAATATCTGTTAAAAATCCCTGTTATTATTGGAAACTAACTGATTATTAAAATTTCGAAAAAGTTTAAACAAAATGTGTTAAAGTTTCACTTTAGCAATGTATTTATATAAAGTTTTATAATTGACTAAATAAAAAATACCGCAATTCACGGTATTTCTTATTGTTTAGTTATTTCTTTTTCCATTTTGTCGGCGGCCTCGCCTGCCTGTTTCAATTCGGGCGGAAGATTATCCCAAGAACCTTGCGGGTCATATTTATAACTTGTTGTCATATTCTTATACCAAGCCCTTGCTTTGGCTATAAACCCTTTTGGCTCAGGCTCTGTCGGTTTGGTGTTTTTACAAGGAATTGTTACCTTTTTCATAGGATTTTTGTTTGAGAATACCTCAAAAATATCACCGTTTGCCGTATGCAAGAACTTGATATCAGCATTATCATTCTTTGATTGCTTTATTATGAAATCTCCAAGTGCTTTTGTGTCGATATTCCCCGTCCCTTGAGCCAAATATTTCTTAAAATATGGCATCGCCTTTCTTGATGGGCTATACATTGCCATTCCGAAATTTACATTATCACTCTGAACTTGCATACAAAATTGCTCCGATTATTACTTCACACTACTATATAATGTACCGAATTATAAAAATTTGCTAATGAAACACTAAAACGATACATTTATTAAGTTTTGTAAAGTAATATTTTCTTATTATTATTGGGTTTTAGTTATTTTATGAAAATTTTTCAGAAAAGTTTAAACAAAAAAGTCAATTCTTGAGACAAAAAATACTTTATATAAACACAAGGGGAATTAAGGGGATAATTTAAGATGAACAGTTTTTCATTAGGATTTGGATGCGGTTTAGCAAGCACATTAGGCGGATTTAACGGATTCGGTTTCGGAGGCTTTGGCTTAGGTGGTTTTGGCTTTGGCGGTTGCGGAATAGGCAGAACAGTTGATCCTATCTTTACTTGCTACGCAGATTTAGACAGTCGCTCAGGAATGAGCTCTTGGGTGCCTGCATATAACATTCCGTTACAAGAAGGTTTTACCTTCCCATTGGAATTAAGTACTTTATCATTTTGCTGCTAATAAAATGATTTAAAAAAGATTTATCAAATAGCAATCCCCCCCCCCACGCTATTTTGAGTTCTCAAACTCTAAAATTTAATTTAACAGCGGCTCTTGAGGCGTTTTGGTCAAAGAGTCCAAGCTCAAAGGGCCGCACATTTTTTTAGAATTGAGAAAAAAGAAAATTTTAAATATCAATTTTACCCCCCCCTCTCTAATAAAAAAAATATAAGCTGACCTTATGAGTCAGCTTTTTTTTGATTAATTTTATACTATAGCGTTAACATCATACACCAATGTTACATCCGCCCACCCGCAAATTGTTTTGTCTAATCAACTTGTCTCCATACAATACTTAATTATTTTTGAAAGGTAAATCCGGCAAACTTTTTCTAATATTTGAATAAAAGATTAGTCCTTTTTGACCATATAACGAAAAACCGGCTGGATTGCCACGAAATCCAAGCCTTTGGATTTCTCGCAATGACACGCACATTAAAGTACTATTTCTTTTGTTATAAATTTTTACTAAATAATGCAAAAGTTGGGGACGGATTTATCAGCTGTATGTATAAAACAACTATTCATCACTGTTTTTCTGGATATAATAGAACGAACAATATAATCCCGTACCCTGTCTTGAGCAATCATCCTCAACAGTCATAGGATCTTCTTTTGCACCGAAAGGTTCAATCTTGTTATCGTACAGATTAAAGCCAAAAACATCTTTACCCCATACATTCGGACCGCGTTTTCCGTTGATATCATACATTATAACCGCATCAACCTTATCTTCGCCTTTTTTGCCCGAATTGTTCAGCCAATTAAATGCCACGGTTGCGCCGTTATCGGTATTGTATATTTCATCAAAAGTATATTTCTTTTCAGGCGTGTCGCCATTCATATATTTAATTTTATATTTGGTCACGTTCTTCAACGGATGAACCTCTATCAACGCAGCCATAAAGTCTTCAAGTGTATAGGCCCCTTTATTTTTATAGTTAGAGGTGTTCATCATAGTGATAGGAATACCGGCAAACCCGCTCTGTACATGTTTCCATTTTGCGATATTCTTTGCGGTTATCGCATCATCAACGGACAGAGGTATAACCAATACCGCTACAGTTAAAAATATAACAAACAGTATGATTACCTCCGATAAGGTAAACCCGTCTTTTAGATTTGAATTTTTTATTCTTTCCGTTTTCATCAATCACTCTCTCGGATTAAGCCATATCAATCCGTTTCTTCTCTTCCACCAGTTTATCATAAACCCAATCAGGGACAAAGTTCTTACCCAAGTTTATTTGCCCGTTCATAATATTCGGTGCATGAAAATCTGAACCGCCGGTTACAATAAGCCCGTATTCCTCTGCCAAAGCAGAGAAATGCTCGATATACGGTGCCGAATGTTTTCTGTGATAAGCCTCAATCCCTCTTAAACCATAATTAACCAGTTCAGGGATAAGTTCATCCGCGATAGGTACATCATACGGATGCGCTATTACAGGAATACCTTTAGCGTCGTAGATTGTTTCCACAACGTCAAACGGAGACATTGTTTTACGCTCTACGTAAACAGGTGAGCCCGCGTGAATGTATTTATTATACGCCTCAATCACGTTAGCCGTTCCGCCCGTATTGGTAATTGCCTTGGCAATATGCGGACGACCTATACTTCCGCCTTCCGCTACCATATTTTTAACATCCTCAAATCTGATTCTTATGCCCTCTTTTTTCTTCAACAGGGCTAAAATCTCTTTGGTCTGTTCAATTCTGGCTTTCTGCTGTGTCTTTAACATAGCGACAAAGTCTTTGTCTTTTACGTCCATAAAATAACCGAGGATATGGACTTCCATCCCTTTGTAAATAGTGTTGATTTCTACACCTCTGATGAGTTCCAAAGGTATATTGTTCTCATCAATATACTTCTTTGCAACATCATAGGATAAAATATTATCGTGGTCTGTGAGCGCGATGCACTCAAGCCCATGTTCTACCGATAAATCAACAATCTTCTCGGGGGAATATATTCCGTCGGAATAATAGGTGTGTATATGAAAATCAGATTTCATTACACCCTCCTCGAATCATGTATATCATACGCCGTTTTCAACGCTGACCTCCATTTCTTCATTCTTTTCTGCATGTACATTTATTCTTTTTATTTCGGTTGCTTTTCCGTCAACTATGGAAACTTCAACCGCATTTATCTGTGCGGGGTAACTTGTCGCGACTTCATATCGTTCAGGCAAGGATGTTGTAAGGCGTTTTACGGAAGTTTCGTATTCCATACCGATTATACTGTCTACGGCTCCGCAGAACCCTGCATCCGTAATATATGCCATCCCGTTCATTATTTTCTCATCCGCCGTCTGAACATGTGTATGTGTTCCGAACATTGCGGATATTCCAAGCTCTGACAAATACCTGCCGAAACATAATTTTTCTGCCGTTGCCTCCGCATGAAAATCGACGATTATGTTTTGAGTATGTTCCTTGAGCTTTGCAACTTCATCCGCCACAACCTTCCAAGGTGAATCCAAAGGCTGCATAAAGACCCTGCCCAAGGCGTTAATAACACCGATAGTCTCGCCGTTAAACTCAAATAAACGACTACCCTGTCCTATCGTGCCTGCGGGGTAATTGATGGGACGGATAAGTTTATCCGTCTCCGTGATGTAGTTAAATATGTCTTTCTTATCCCAAATATGGTTTCCCGAGGTTATACAATCAATACCCCCGTCGGTCAATTCGTGATAATTTTTTTCGGTTAACCCAAACCCATGGGATGCATTTTCACCGTTTACAATAATAAAAGGCATATCATCAGTTTTATTTTTCAAATCGGCAATATAGGCAAGTACGGAATTTCTCCCGACTTTGCCTACTAAATCACCGAAAAATAAAATTTTTAATGCCTTATTACTCATTTGTTCTAAGCTTTCATTATTATTTTTATTTATTATTTTGCAATCTCGACTGCTCTGAACTCTCTTACAACCGTGACTCTAATCTGTCCCGGATAATCAAGCTCGTTTTCAATCTTATTTGCAATATCGCGTGCAAGTTTTTGTGATGCCAAATCGTCAAACTGTTCAGCCTCAACGATTACTCTGACTTCACGTCCCGCCTGTACCGCGAATGATTGTTTTATGCCTTTATAGCTGTTTACAATCTCTTCAATCTTCTGCAAACGTTTGATATAAATTTCCAACGTATCACGTCTGGCGCCGGGACGACCTGCAGATATTGCATCCGCAATTTTTACAAGTACTGCTTCGACAGAATTTGCCGTAACGTCGTCGTGGTGAGCCTCGATTGCGTGAACAATTTCTTCACGTTCGCCGTATTTTCTTGCAAGCTGTACACCCAACTGAACGTGTGTTCCTTCCTGTGTTTGGTCTACGGCTTTACCGATATCGTGCAAAAGCCCTGCACGTTTTGCGACATAAACATTTGCGCCGAGCTCTGCTGCCAGCATGCCTGCAATATGTCCGACTTCCAGAGAGTGCATAAGAACATTCTGACCGTAACTTGTTCTATAATACAAACGTCCTAAGTCTTTTATAAGCTCTTTACTCAAGCCCATAACGCCCATATCGAGTGCTGCATTTTCACCCTCTTTGTAGATTTTCTTTTCGATTTCAGCCTTTGATTTTTCAACGACTTCTTCAATTCTTACAGGGTGAATACGACCGTCTTGAATAAGTTTTTCAAGAGCTATCTTTGCAACTTCTCTTCTTATCGGATCGAATGATGATAATACAACCGCCTCCGGAGTATCATCAATGATTAAATCGACACCCGTCAAGGTTTCTAAGGTTCTAATGTTACGACCTTCACGACCGATTATTCTTCCCTTCATTTCATCGTTAGGAAGAGATACGACGGAAACCGTTGATTCAACGACCTGTTCCATCATACAACGTTGCATTGTCGTTGATAAAATATCTTTTGCTTTCTCTTGCGCGTCGTCTCTAATCTTTGCTTCATTTTCTCTTATAAGCTGCATTCTCTCTTGAGCCAAGCTTTGTTTAAGCTGTTCCAAGAGCATATTTTTTGCATCTTCCGCAGACATACCTGCGATTCTTTCCAATTCGGAAATTTGTGTTTTTAAGGTTTGATCAAGCTCTTGTTCTTTTTTGTCAATTTCTTCTTCTCTTTTGTCAAGTCTTGATTCTTTATCCACTACGGATTGAGTCTTTGTTTCCAACTCATCTTCACGTTTTGATAATTTGTTTTCTATGTTGTTAAGTTCTCTGCGTCTTTCGCGCTCCTCATCGTTGAACTTTTCACGTTCATCTTGGAGTGCTTCCTTTGCGCTGATAAGTGCTTCTTTCTTCAGCAACGCTTCTTTTTCCGCCAAATCGGCAGCACTGATTTTGGATTGTTTTGTCAGTTTCGCATACAATATGCACAGCACAACTACTGCAACTGCTAATACCGCAATCAGAGTGATTGAAATACTATCCATCTGCTTATCCTTTTCAATTGTTTTTATTATATATATACAACTGTCGGTACATATAACCTGCCGACGCGGTATTCAGATGCTTGGTAAATACAAAAGTCGGGCATTATCTGTCCTACTTCGTTATTTTAATATTTACCGCTACCTCATTGCATATATTTTCTAAAAATTTTTCTCTACTACATCTGGTAACATTGTACCATATTTTTATGATTTTGTATATATATAAACGAAACTGTCAAAAAATTTTTACTTAACCCCGAATATGCAACACCTTGCGGAGATTTTCTGTTTTTTATATAATCGAAATATGGAGAAAAAATCAATTATATTACTCTCGGGGGGACTGGATTCTTTAGTATCGCTCGGGGTAGGAATAAAAGAATATAATATTCAACTTGCACTCACATTTGATTACGGACAAAAACCCGTAGCCCGTGAAATTGCAACATCAAAAAAAATAACGGATTATTACGGAATATCACATAAAGTTATTTCTCTTCCGTTTTTGAAAGAGATTTCTCATAATGCTTTCACAGACGGAGACAAAGACTTGCCGACAGAAAACCTCGGGACAAAAGAGAGTGCAAAGGCTGTTTGGATTCCTAACAGAAACGGTTTATTTTTGAATATTGCGGCATCCATTGCTGATGCGGAGCATTACACGCATATCCTGTTCGGAGCAAACAAAGAAGAAGGGCAGACTTTCCCTGATAATACGCAGGAGTTTGTGGACGGAATAAATGAAAGTCTCAAATACTCAACATTTGAAGGGGTAAAGGTTGTGGCTCCGTTGATTAATTGCAGCAAGGATGATATAGTAAAATTAGCACTGGAGCATAAAGTTCCGTTGGAGCTTGCATACAGCTGTTACAAAGGGGAAGAGCAGAATTGCGGGGTATGTGAATCATGCCTGCACTTAAAAAAAGCGCTTGAAGATAACGGCGCATACGAATATATAGAAAGACTGTTTTAATTATGATTACAAAATACATTGATGAAGAAGTAAAATACATAGGCTCACAGCTTGCACCTCACTGGATTTATAAAAATTATAAAATACAAGGTGATGCAATCGTTGCATTCTGCGGGGAATGTGATGTTAAATTAACCGAAATGGTTGATATAGAAGATGTTATAAATAATGAACCGATATACAGCAAATATATGCTTAGTTTTATAACGGAACAATTCAATGTTAACCTTGTGGAAGGGGTTTTCAGACAGAGATTGTTAATCTGTATCATAAAAGAAGAGCTTGAGAAACGCGGAATTATCGCGGAAAGAGACGGAGACGATTTGAGAATAAACGGCGGGAAATTGACTGTTTCCATCGCGACGAAGTCTCCTACTTCAATCCTTATCCATACGGGTGTAAATATTCTGTCCGAAGGCGCTCCGATAAAGGCATGCGGATTGAAGAGCGAATTAAATATTGTTGACATAAAAGAATTTGCAAATACAATAATGAAAAGATATTCCGATGAGATTGAGGATATTGTATTAGCAAGTACCAAGGTTCGGGGAGTAACAGAATGAGCCAATATTATAAAAAATATATGAAGAAAAGAGAAGAAGAGAAACCGAGTGATTTTAAACTTTTTATCGGTGCTTTTCTTGTAATAATAGCCTTTTTTGCTATTTTGGTAACTCATTTGTCATTGAGTATGGACACCAATATCGGCGAAAATGATGAAGGCGATATGAAAGAATCCGGACTTGGAGTAAAACACCTTATTGACAGCCGTTTGAGATTTATCCAAATGGAAGATATAAGCGGAAACACATCAACGACACAAAAAACACAAGATAATAATAATTTAGAAAGATACGGAAGAACCGTACAGGAAGAAGCCCAAAAAGGTTACAGCGGACAGTATCAAAACTCTTACGGCTATGATACAACCCAACAGGCAAGACCTTACAGTCAAACTTACACAACTACTCAAAAAGCAGTAAGTCAACCTGTTTCAAGACCGAAGGCAACCTCTTATCAGGCTCCTGTGTCTATCCCGACGGCGACACCGACAACCCACAGAGCAACAACATCGGCGCCTGCTCCTCATTCGACAAGCAGCACCCCTGCGCATAACATACAGAAAAATCTTGCGCCTACGGGATTTTAAACAGTATAAAGGTAAATAAAATGTCCTATATAATTGATACCCACGCACATTTAGATATGTATGAAGATTGGGAAAAAGTGTTTGCGGATGCCCAAAGCGAGGGGGTAAAAAAGATTGTTATTCCATCCGTGGAAGAAAAATACTTCGATAAAGTTATAAATATCGCAAACCAAAAAGATGATATCTTCTGTATGCTTGGGATTTTTCCGACCGAGGCAAAGAGCTGGCACGATGATTTAATTGATAAGATGAAAGATTTATCAAAAAACAAGAAGATTGTTGCTATTGGTGAAATCGGGCTTGATTATCACTGGGATAAATCATTTGTTGATGAACAAAAAGACATTTTTATAAAACAGATAAAACTCGCAAACGAGTTAAATCTGCCTATTGCAGTACACGACAGAGACGCACATAAAGATTGCTTTGATATTATAAAAGAACACAACAAAGGCGGAAAAGTATTATTTCACTGTTTCTCGGGCAGTCCCGAATTTGCAATGGAATGCGTAAGAGAAGGTTGGTATATAGCGCTCGGCGGGGTTGTGACATTTAAGAACGCAGTAAAAGTAAAAGAGGTCGCAAAAACGGTTCCGCTCTCTCATATGGTTTTGGAGACGGATTCTCCGTATCTGACACCGACACCTTTCAGAGGACAGGAAAACAGACCTCAATATATAAAATACGTTGCCCAAGAGATAGCAAAGCTACGAGAGATAAGCGTTGAAGAAGTAATGGACACAACAAGCAAAAATGCAGAAGAATTTTTCGGTATTTAACCAAGGAGTGGTATCCGCCCCAACTTGGACTCTGCCGAAGAAACGATTGAGTATCGTTTCTGAGAGGGGATAGTGATTGCGTTATCGTCATCCTGAGCAAAAATTTTTTGTATCAGTCCCTATCTTTCAAATACCAGAGAAGGATCTCTATTGCAAGCACAGGTGGGGAGTGACAATTAATAATTATCTGTAGATTAAAATCTACCTTACACACTACATACTTTAATCAGTCTTGCATTCATAAGTATAATTATTCAAATGCAAAATAATCTGTGCCATAAATTCTTTTATAGTCAGCATTAAATTCTTTGAACTCTTTAACAATGCTTTCAGGGGTGTCAGAATACACAACATGTAAACCTTGTTTGTTTACATAGCTGTTTTCTATTATTTTGTTTTCAAAATCAAGTTCAAATTGCATGAATTACATCCTTTATCGTAATAATTAGGCATTATTTACGGCTCTTAATTTTTAAAAATTTTTTGCCTTGTTATCGTCTACGTATTTGAAAATATTTTGCGGGATATATACGGAGAATGTCTCGTTTGTATTATACGGGGTGAGTTTCAGCATAGATTTATTTGATGAAACATAAACTATTGTTCCTAAAATCTTTTTATTATTTGCCGTGAATACAATATATCCGCCACGCGTCTGGATTTCTTTTATTTGATAATTATACTCATTTACCGCACAAAGGGTTAAATAATAAAGCTTTTCATATCCGATAGGAAAAGTTTTTACGCAGTTGCTCTCAAACTTTGCCTGCGGCACTTTTCCTGTGTTTGTCTGTTCAGCTAACACAGGAACTGACGTCATTAGTCCTAACCCTAAAAATAATATTAAAACTGTTTTTATGACTCTTTCCATGATGCTCCGTAATTTATATCTACATCCAAAGGGACTTTGAACGGCTGCCCGAGTTCCATACACTCAAGAACCATTGATGTCAACTCTTCCAACTCTGTTTTTTCGACTTCAAATACAAGTTCATCGTGTACCTGCATAACCATTTTTGATTTCATATTCTTTTCGGTCAACTTTTTATCAACCTCAATCATAGCCATTTTGATTAAGTCTGCAGCGGTACCCTGCAAAGGCTGATTTATTGCGGCACGCTCCGCAAACTCTCTTATCTGATAATTAGCACTTGCAAGCTCTGCCCCTAAGTATCTTCTGCGACCGTACAAAGTTTCCACAAACCCGTGTTCGTGCACAAAATCAATCTCGGTTGTCATATACTGTCTGACCTTCGGATAAGATTCAAAATATTTGTCTATAAACTCACCCGCCTCTGCGTTTGAGATACCTAACGATTTTGCAAGCCCGTATTTTGACTGACCGTAAACAATACCAAAGTTAACGGCTTTTGCCTTTCTTCTCATATCCTTTGTTACTTCCTCAACGGGAACACCAAACACCTTTGATGCAGTCATTGTATGTACATCTATATTGTCATTGAAAGCTTTTATCAGGTGTTCATCGCCCGAGACATGTGCCAAAAGCCTCAATTCTATCTGAGAATAATCCGCAGACAAAATCAGATAATGTTCTCTATCCTGCGGACAAAAAGCGTTCCTAATCTTGTTTCCTTCCTCCGAGCGGATAGGAATGTTTTGCAAATTCGGATTGGAAGAAGATAATCTGCCCGTAACCGTCGTTGCCTGATTATAGGTTGTATGTATTCTTCCGTCGCGTTTGCTAATCAACGTCGGAAGCGAATCCGTATAAGTTGAACGCAATTTTGAGAATTTTCTGTGTTGCAGAATAAAATCGCAAATTTCATATTCACCCGACAATTCCTCCAATATTTCTGCAGAAGTCGAACGTTTACGTTTCTTAGATTTTATACCCAACCTGTCATACAACACTTCCGCTACCTGTTTTGGGGAATTTATATTGAAAGGCCCGCCCGCAAGCTGATAAATGAAATCCTCCAACTCCGCGAGTTTTTCTTTCATATAATCGGACAGCGTTTTGAGGTAGTCAACATCTATCGCAACCCCTGTATATTCCATTTTTGCGAGTACCGTTGTGAGCGGAATTTCAATCTCATTAACCAATTTTTGCTCTTTTTCGGACAGGTTTTCTCTCCAATATTTAGCGAGATTATAGATAGAATACGCCTCATCACATGCGTACATCCATTCTGCCGCCGTAAGCTCCGCCGTCACTTCCTTCTTTTCGCTCATTATATGATTTAAAAAGTCCAACGCCTGCGATTCTATAAGGTGGCTTCT
The DNA here is from genome assembly GCA_002481545.1 of Cyanobacteria bacterium UBA7753. GTDB lineage: Bacteria > Cyanobacteriota > Vampirovibrionia > Gastranaerophilales > Gastranaerophilaceae > UBA2883. Next base: position 24,440 of record DLEF01000006.1, read on the forward strand.
GTTCGGATCTTTGACATAACTTGCCAAAAGTACATCATAATCTATTCCGTCCAAAACAATTCCGTTTTCTCTCAAAAGATAATAATTATGTTTAGCGTCATAAAATACTTTCTTTACATTCTTATCTTCCAAAATCGGTTTCAAAATATCAATAAACTTGGCGGGAACAAAGAAATTGTCGCCGTATGATATTGAAAACCCGATTATATCTTCCTTATCGGAATATGTATTTATCGCAAAATTATCTTTTGTTTTTAAATCTTCAACTAATTTTTTGACATCCTCTTCTTCAGATAATAATTTACTGTCCAGTTTTGCCGTATCTTCAACGGTTTCTTTCATTGCTTGAGTAAACAATCCCAACTGTTCGGGCTGATTATTTTCCGCCTGCTGTGTCAAAATAGGAGCCGAAACAGCCTCTTCCTGATTAGGATTGAACGATGCCAAAATCTTATTTATCTTTTTGATAAATGTGTAGAACTGCATCTTTCTTAAAAATTCACTAACCTTGTTTATATCAGGGAGAACAACTTCCGCCTTATCAAAATCAAAATCTATATCAACATTTTTGATTATTGTTGCGAGTTTTTGGCTCAAAAGTGCATCATCTTTTCCGTTAATAATTTTTTCTCTGATTGATTTTTGAGGAATATTTTCCGCATTTGCAAGAACATTATCCAATGTTTGATATTCAGCCAAAAGTTTTTGCGCTGTCTTTTCGCCGATACCTTTTATCCCCGGAATATTATCCGATGTATCACCGCGCAATCCTTTATAATCAACGACTTGATTAGGGTAAACACCCAGTTTTGCATAAACCCCGTCCCAACCGTATTCTTTTAATTCGCCTTTTGATGGGATAAGTACTTTTATAAACCCGTCTTTGTCTATCAATTGGAACGAGTCCTGATCCCCCGTAAGGATAAGAGTTTTATGTCCCAATTCTTTTGCGCGGGTAGAGATTGTGCCGATAAGGTCATCCGCCTCAAACCCCGGTCTTGTATAAATCGGAATATCAAACGCCTGCAAACCTTGGCAAATAAGTTCCAATTGCGTGCCTAAAGAATCAGGCATAGCCTCTCTGTTAGCCTTATAATCCTCATACATTTCCGTTCTGAAAGTTTCGTGCGAAACATCGAACGTAACAGCGATTGAGTCGGGATGAATCTTACTCAACAGGTCAAATATAGCTTTAAAGAACCCGTACACAGCCCAAGTCGGTTGGTTGTCCGAGTTTTTCATCCCCGTTCGCTCCAGTGCGAAAAACTGTCTGAATGCAAGTGCATGTCCGTCTATTAAAACTAATGTTTTGCCCAAAGTATCTCTTCCTTATTATATTTTACTAAGGAACCATAAATGCATATAATACGCATAAACGACTCCCAAAACCGCGCCCCAGAAAACCTGCAAAGGAGTGTGTCCCAAAAGTTCCTTGAGTCTGCCTCCGATTTCCTGCAGTTCGTGTTTATAAAAATCATCCAAAATTCTGTTTAAGCAAGCAGCCTGACGACCTGCGGCACGCCTGACGCCTGCGGCATCATACATAACGACAAGAGCATTTACAAAAGCAATCGCAAACAACAGCGATGAAAACCCCGCTATCATACCGACAGAAGTCGCCGCCCCAACTACGAAAGCCGAGTGTGCACTGGGCATTCCGCCCGTAGTTGTAAACAATCTGAAATCTATTTTTTTATTGAAAATAAGTGATAATGAAAATTTTATTGTCTGCGCGATTAACGGCACCGTCAAAGACACAAATAAAACCTCATATCCTGTATTTGCCCAATTAGATATGTCCATATTGTAAATGTTCTCCCTGTCTCTATATCATACACGATATATGCAAAATATGCAAAATTATTATATAAGTTCAAACTCTTATATAATATTTACCGGTATAAACACAAACACTTTATTTAGTAACCGCTGCCCTCATCCCAAATAGTATCGTCATAATGTACAAGCTCAAGATTACCGATGATTAGGGTATCACCGTTCTTAATTCCTTTTTGTTTTAGAACGTCAAATACCCCCATAGAAGTCAAAATGTGCTGTAATCTGATTACCTGTTCAGGGTTTTTCGCATCGGTTACACTCGCAAGTCGTTTTATTTTTCCGCCTTCAATCAAAAAAGTATTTTTATCTGCTTTTATAACATCAAAGTGGCTGTCGTCATTGTTATATGCGCCCGTGTCTTCTTCCACATGTATTTTTATTTCAGGTCGTTCAATCTCATCAACTTTTTGCGTTACAAAATACATAAGTTTATCAACATTTTGTTTTGTGACTGCAGAAATCGTAAAGATATCTTTGTCAGGCAAATATTCTTTAAACTGATTCAAAACCTCATTTTGTCTTTCTTCGTCCACCGCATCTATTTTGTTCAAAACAACGATTTGATAACGTTTTGCAAGAGCCTCCGAGTGTTTTGCGAGTTCGTTATTGATTATTTTATAGTTCTCAAGCGGGTTTTCCGCCGTGATATCTACAATATGCAGTAAAAATCTGCATCTTTCGACGTGTCTCAAAAACTCATACCCAAGTCCGACGCCTTCGCTTGCGCCTTCAATAATCCCCGGAATATCCGCAATAACAAATCCGTCTCCGTTCGGTTTCTTGACTACTCCGAGATTAGGAACAAGAGTCGTGAACGGATAATCCGCAATCTTTGGTTTTGCGGAGCTTACAACACTTATAAACGTTGATTTACCCGCATTCGGCATACCCAAAAGCCCAATATCGGAAATCAATTTTAGTTCAAGCCCGACGAGACGTTCAATCCCCGGTTCCCCAGGTTCGCAGAACTGCGGGGCTCTTTTTTGAGGAGTTGCGAAACGGGCGTTTCCTCTTCCGCCTCTTCCGCCTTTTGCGATTAGCAATGTTTGCCCTGGCTCTGTCAGGTTCCCGATTACGGCACCTGTTTTATCATCTGTTACAACCGTTCCCAAAGGGACTTTTATGTATAACGGTTTTGCGCCTCTTCCGTGCATACCTTTTATACCGCCATTTTCGCCGTTTTCTGCTTTAAATACGGAGCGGAATTTAAAATCCAAAAGCGTGGACAAGCCTTCGTCTGCTACAAGATAAATGTCTCCGCCGTTTCCGCCGTCACCGCCTGCAGGCCCGCCTTTATCAACAAATTTTTCTCTGCGCCATGCGACCATACCGTTTCCGCCATGACCTGATACAAGTTTTATTTTTGTTTTGTCTATAAATTGCATTTATACAAATCTCTCTATTATCTGATTTTGTAATATAATGATACTATGAACAAAACTAAAAAAACATTATTTACGGATACACCCGTAGAACTAAACGATAACAGTTACATTTTTGCAATAGAATCCAGCTGTGATGAAACGGCGGGAGCGATAGTACAGGGCGGAAGAAAAGTAATCTCTAACGTCGTAGCGTCGCAGATAAAGACTCACGAAAAATTCGGCGGAGTTATTCCCGAAATCGCAGCGAGAGAACACCTTGAGGCAATAAATGTAGTAATAGATAAAACTTTTAAAGAGGCGAACTTGAAGCCCGAAGACATTGACGCGTTCGCAGGAACGGTAGGACCGGGGCTCGTCGGATGTCTGCTTGTCGGGTTGAACGCTGCCAAAACATTGGCACTCGTACATGACAAACCGTTCATCGGAGTTAATCACCTTGACGCACACGTCAGCGCGAATTTCATCGATACGGATATAAAACCACCGTTTATCGCGCTATTGGTAAGCGGAGGGCACACCCAAATATTGGATGTAAAATCTTATTCCGAAACCCAAATAATAGGTGAAACCTTGGACGACGCGGTCGGCGAAACTTACGATAAAGTTGCCCGTCTGATTGGTCTGCCATATCCGGGTGGCCCAAAATTGGACAAAATGGCGCAAAAAGGAAATCCGCACGCGTTTAAGTTACCTGAAGCAAAAGTCGGCGAGTTCGATTTCAGCTTTAGCGGGTTGAAAACAGCAGCTTCAAGACTGGTAAAATCATTCAACGGCAAAGATATCCCCGTTGAAGATGTTTGCGCAAGTTTTCAGGAATGTATTTCAGAAACTTTGATAAAGAAAGTTAAACACGCGCTTGAAGTCAAGGGCTACAAACAGGTAGTCATTGCAGGCGGTGTCGCTGCAAACTCCGAAATAAGAAGAAAAATATTTGAACTTGAAAAAGAAGGCTACAGAGTAAACGCTCCGCAGATGAAATACTGCACGGATAACGCTGCTATGGTCGCAAGCTCCGCTTTCTTCTTTGATAATACTTTTGATGATATTGATGTAGAAGTATTCTCAAGAGTCAAATAATAGGGGTAAGGTGTAAAGGGGTAAATAACTTACAGAATGTTTTAACTCTATCATCCCGAACTTGTATACGTTACTACCCAATAGTTTTAGCCAAAGAAATAATACGTTAATGTGAGTGTCATTGCGAGTTGGTCAAAGGCTTGACCAACGCTCTGCCGAACCAAATAATTAAATATTATTTTGTGAGAGGTAAATCCAGCCGACTTGTCTTAATAATTGAATAAAAGGGTTCCATATTATTATATAAAAATATCTTTAGATATAATATCAAAATTAAAAAATGAGGATAAGAAAATTTCTTATCCTCATTGTCATTTGATGAATGTGTACATTACCTATCTTTTATGCGGATGTTTGTTTTTTGCCATATTCTTTTTGGCGTTTTCTTTTATTTTAGAAAACTCTTTTTTCTGTTTATCCGTCAAGATTGATTCAAAGTCACGTTCGTTTTGCATTCTCAAGTCACGCGCTTGTTTTTTCAATTCGAATATTTGTTTGTTCAATCTTTCAGTTTGTTCTAATTGAGCCTCGGTCGTCAGCTTTTGGCTGTGTTTGATGATTTCTTTTTGCTCCTGTTTAGTTCTGATGGCGTTCATAATAGGTTCCATCTGTTCACGGGTTTGCATTCTCATAGCCTTTGCTTTTGCCTTTTGAGCCTCGGTCAATTTCAACTTCTTATCCAAATCAATTTTTGGCGGTCTTTGCCCAGGTTGGTGCATTCCCGGAGGTGGCGGAGGGCAGCCTTGCGGACCGTCGCATTTTTGGTAGTTTCCTGCGAATGCCATGGTTGATGTCATTGCGAGTATCGCCATAGTCAGTATTGATTTTTTCATCTTTTTCATCCTTTCTTAAAGCAAATCTTCAAGTTTCAGTGTAAGCTCTTTCTTCGCGTTATAAATCCTTGATTTTACAGTACCTACGGGAACATTGAGTTTTTTCGCCGCAGCCTCATAGGTGTAACCGTCTATTTCACAAAGCATTATAACTTCCTTGAACTTTGGTCTTAGCCCGTCAATTGCTTCAATTATTCGTTTTTGTCGTATTTTTGAAAGCAACGTGAGCTCAGGTGTCGCCTTCTTGTCTTTTATGGAGTTAATCACGTCTTCATCCGTGAAGGAATCGCGACTAACCTTGTATGTCGAGGATTTCACATAATCCTTAGATACATTCTTCGCTATTGTGTTAATCCAGGTCTTAAAGCTGCCCTTCTCAACATATTTTTCTTGATTTTTCCAGACCTTTAAATAGACCTCTTGTTCTAAATCCTCATTGGTCTCTTTTGTTATCAGTCTGATTATATTTCTAACGTTTTCTTTGTTGCTGTTTATTAAGTCTTTAAAGTTCATTCACCATCTACCATTATGAGTCCGTAGTCATCCGTTTGAAAGCCTAAATCTTCCGCCGTGAATTGTTGACCGTATTTAATCTCATCCAAGATGTTGTAATTCATATTGGCAATTTCTAACGTTGTCCCGCCAACCAACAGTGCAAACAAAACACAAGCTACCTTTACGGCATTGAACTTATTGTTATTTTTGTAATGAGGTTTGACCTCCTGTATCAAATCAGACACCCTGTTCATCTTGTCATACTCGGCTTTGCAATCAGGACATTCGGCAATATGTGCCTTGAGAGTCTCTTCGTCCGAGAATGTGAACAGTGCTTCAAATTTGTTACATTTTTTAGTCATTTTTTACCTCTTACACCTATATAACGAAATAAAATCCAAATTGTTCATTTTTTTATTTATTTTGTTAATTTTTTGTAAAATACCGTACAATATTTAGGATTTCAGGCACCAAGCCCTGTATAATTATACCATATCTTTTTATAGTATAGACAATAAATGCAGGTGCAATTTTTGTACCGATTTAGATATATCAATTTCATTATATCGAACATTATCCAAGCATAGACTTGAAATATTGTCGCATATATGCTACAATATTAATATGAATCAATATACAATATCTATGTATAAAACCGATAGCGGAAAAATTCCGTTCCTCATTTGGTTAGAATCTATCAAAGATAACACAACCAAACGCAGGATAAGACTGAGAATTGACCGAATGATAGACGGGAATTTCGGAGACACCAAGAATTTGGGTGATGATTTATATGAATTGCGACTATTTTTTGGTAGCGGATACAGAGTTTATTATACAGTTGAGAATGATGTATTGGTTATATTATTTTCCGGTGGAGACAAATCAACGCAAAATGATGATATAAAAAAAGCAAAAATGTATTTGCAAGAATACAAAGGAGGCAAAAATGAAAAATAAAAATTTTATTTCTTGGGATGATTATATGAATGAAACTTTGCAAGATGATAGCGAAGCTACAGCCTACCTTGAACTTGCAATAGAAGAATACCAAAAAGATGGTGACACAAAAGCTTTAATGCGTGCTATCAAAAGAGTGGCAGAGGCAAAAGGCGGAATTTCTAAACTCGCACAAGAAACAAATTTAAACCGTCAAAACTTATACAGAATATTTTCCAATCAAACAAGCCCACGCTTTGATACCTTAACAAAAATCCTAAGAGCCTTAGGATTTACATTCGCATTAAAAACATTCAACCCACAAGAATCTTGTGCATAAACTTTTGTAATTACTTTTCGCCCCAACTTGGAGTGGGGAGCAACAGCGGAGCTGTACAAAGAGTACAAAACAGCGTAAAACGTAGGGTGCAATTTTTTGCACCGATTGTAAAATTTTATTTATATAATTTCTCAATTATTTACAGCTTTTGTCAGGCACTGCCTGACCTACAAATTTATGATTTTATTATCTTTTTAATTTTTAAAAATTTTTTGTTTTTTAACTTTGTTGTTATGTCAGATACTGGAATAATCAAATTTTCTTTGGTAATAAATAATTTATTAAATATTTTTAATTCAGGATTAAGAACCAAATTACATTTTACAAAAATATAAGCAATATAACCTGCAAAATATACAGAATAACCTATTGTTCCTCGGAGTTTTATCTTAGAAAACATGTGAAACCCTGACATATCAGTTATACTATTTTCTTTCAATAAGACAACTTTGAATAAATTATCATTATTGTATTCATCTTTTAATAATTTTAGTGCAATATCTTCATATTTCCCTAAATCAACAGTTTTCATATATTCTGATTTTGAAATAGATGCTTTCCATAATAAAGCGATAAAAAATTTCCGAATTTTTTTATAATCAAATTCGTTTTGCGTATAATGATAAACAGACGCTCCAAGATACACAGATTTTTCCTTATTTGTTTCGATATTCCTTAATAAACGATATGCTTCTTTATCGTATTCCCCTAATATTTCATTGTCACATTTGCTGCATAAAATACCGTAATCTTTAAATCCATTTTGACAATGAATTTTATCTTCAATCTGTTTGCCTATTGCTGAATATTTTTCATTTTTAAAATTATAATAAAAATGTTTTGGTAAAACATGAGCCCCTATAAGCTCTTTTTCTTTTCCACAATATTTACATTGTCCCATTAATAAAAACTCCGTAGTTATATAAATTGATAGAGTTATTATATCCGCCAAACAGAAAAATAATTAAAATTTTAATTATTTTTTAATTTTTTTAAATATCATACTAGGATAGAAATTAATTTTTATATAAAATTTATTTTAATACTCACAAATTACAAATATACTATTTATATTTTATTAAGTAGATCCTTTATAGGATCTTTTCGTCTTCCCCAACGTATATAATTTTCCTTAATTTCATTTAGTATTTTATCATCGATTTTTTGTTTTATCATTCTATTATAATCTTCATGATTTCTTTCTACATACATTTTATAATATTCAGTAGTTATATCTTTCAACCAATCATAAATACTATTTATTGATTCCTCATCTTTAAAAATGTTATTCAAAGAATCCTTTGCTTTTTCGTCAGTTTTAAAATAGTCACCCAAAAAACTTATTAAATAGTATGGGATTGGATTTCTTCCATCTCCTGTGTTGTTTTTCTTTCTTTCCTTTTTTTCTATTTCTGCTTTTTGATGCAATAAATAAATATTTATTATAGAATCAATAGTCAAATAATCCAATAAGCACATTGAAAAATTTTTATATATTGGATGTCCAGATTTTAGAACGCAACTTTTTTTAGTATATGCAGAATATCCATCCTCAACGAATGCTAACATAATTTGCAGTAATTTATCTAATGGTATTGATATATCAGAAAGTTTAGTAAAACTAATATTGAATTTCTTTGCCTTGTCATTTGCAATCGTCAAAATATCAACTAATTCTTTTTTAGAAGAATATTTTTGTTTAAATTTTATTTTATCACTTGGTTTTACTTCTAATAAAAAGCCTCGTTCTTCTAAAAGATCTTGAATCCTATAGAAATATTCATCTTTTGATGAGAAAGCTTTTTCAGGTATTGAATTTTGTTTATTTGTATATTTCATTACATTTTCATAAAAAATATCATCCGTATTAGTATCTTTCTGTAATGCTTTTACCATAACATATGCACTTGCAAATTTAGTGGTTATTTCTTCGTCTGTGTATTTATTAAGTGCTTGATATATAGCATTTGTCGTTTGACATCCATTAACGATCTGGGGATTAATTAACGGAATAATACGTTTTGTATCATGCATATAACTAGTTTTTGAACTTTCATATATCATAGTTATACCATTGTTATAATATAAAAAATCTTTATTATTTTCTGATTCTAATGTATTAATAATTTCTTTATTTATTGGACTGTAACCAAGCCATTCACGAATATTGTTATTAAAAAGGGGGTAATTTTCATCTTGAGCCTTTTTATATAATCTATATATTTCTGAAATTGGAGTTATTATATAATAAGCTGGTCGGACACCAATGTCTAAATCTTCACGGACACTTGCAAACGTAGCCTTATTAGGAGTTGTGAAATTAAAATAAAAATCTTTTTTGTTTTTATAGGTTTCTCCAAAATAGATATTTTTAATATCGATAATATTAAAATATTTTGCTTCCATAAAACACTTATGTAAATTTTTATACGATTTGTTAAAATTTTCAATTAAATTTTTAAAATCAGTTTTATTACAACTACTTGTTGTATAAAAATGGAAAAATATTTTATACTCTGGATCCTCAATTGCCTTATTAAAAATGTCCTGTAAATCTTTACTTTTTTTATAATTTCCACGAACAAGAGATGCTATAGGTCGTTCCAAAAAATCTGATAATTTTTCTGTAAGTATGGGAGTATCAAGTGAATAATATTTATTTTGAATAATATATAATTCTTTATTATCTG
>DLEF01000001.1 GCA_002481545.1 Cyanobacteria bacterium UBA7753
ATAATCAATAGAAATATCTACATATTTTTTTTAACTTCTCCAAACAACGTCTTTACAGCCAAACCTTTACTTTCGCTCAATAAAACCTTTACTTTTTATCGAAATAAGTTATAATAAGTAAAGGAAAGGTCATATTATGTTTTCTTATGACGGACTTATACAGAAACTGAAAGATAAAGAACTAACAAAGACAGCTCTCACAGAGAAACTTGGAATTTCTTCCCGAACGATTGCAAAAATCAGTCGCGGAGAGAAAATTGCGAACCACGTTCTCGCTAAAATTGCGACATACTTGGATTGCAAACCGGAAGAGCTCTGCAGAAGTATTACAGATAATGTTTTACTGCAAACACTGCGTGATGAAAAAAGTATCCGTATGTCAGGAGGGCTCTACCATGAACTGCAAGTGCGCATGACATACAATTCTAATCATATTGAAGGCAACAAACTCAGTGAAGACCAAACCAGACTTATTTTTGAAACAAATACAATAGATGTTGGAGATGGAATCCCTGTTGATGACATTATAGAGACAGTCAATCATTTCCGTGCCATTGACTACGTTATTGACAACGCGGAAGAACCATTAACTGAAAGTATTATAAAGAATTTACACCGTATATTAAAGCAGAGCACAAAAGATTCAACACTTGCGTGGTTTGCCGTCGGCGACTATAAAAAACGTGCAAATGTTGTCGGAGGAAAAGAAACAACGAAGCCACAAGATGTTCCTGCAAAAATGCAAACATTACTATCAGAATATGAAGAACTGCATCATGTTTCAATAAACGATATAATACATTTCCACTATGAATTTGAGCACATTCATCCGTTTCAGGATGGCAACGGCAGAGTCGGCAGATTGATTGCCCTCAAAGAATGCCTGCGTTTCCGTATCGTTCCGTTTATTATAGAAGACTCAAAAAAAATGTTCTATTATCGCGGGCTTTCAGAATGGGAAACAGACAAAGGATATCTGACTGATACATGCTTAGACGGACAAGATACATTCAAAAAACTAATGGCAATGTTCAATATTCACCAGTAATATAATCAATCGCTTAATTACTGCACCTTACCTATGCCAAACCTTTACTTTTTATCAAAATAATTTGCAATAAGTAAAGGGGAAAAGCTTTTATGATTTCATTTAACGTACTTGAAAAGTTTTTAAATATATGTTGTTTAAGCATGAAACATGTAAATTTTTGTAAAAATTCGCAAAAACTAGCCGTTTGGCTAATAGACAAGTATAAGCAAAAGTTAATATAATGTCTGTAGAATTAAGGAAGTATATTAAATAGGGGCTAATGAAGAAGTTAACAAAACGACAAAAGCAAGTTCTCATTCTGGTAGGAAAAGGCCTTTCAAATTCCGAAATTGCTAAAACTCTCTTAATCACAACCCATACAGTAAAAGCCCATTTAGGAATTTTATATGAACTTGCGAATTGCAGTTCCCGTGTAGAACTCATCATTAAAGCCCTTAAATCGGGACTTATTACACTAGAAGATATATAAACACTAATATTTTAAGATTTATTTACAAACCCGCAAAAATTTTTATTTCTATGTTTTATACCAATGTATCGACAGTATTTTTAGGTATAATATGCATATCCCCGCAATCAACAATCAATATACGGTTAGCCTTTTAGGCTCTAAATCCGTCCGCAACAATACTCCCGCAACAGAAAGCCAAACCGCCACAACAAATCCGCAAACTAAGTTTCCGCACGATTTTCACTACGGCGCAAAAATAAATTTCTGCGGGTTCTATGATGAAAGAAGAACAGTCCCTGATATAGAATATGAAGAATATACCTCAATGAGCGAGTCTTCAAAAGCACGTATGCGCAAAAGATATGCAAACTTTGACAAAACAATGAACAAATCCGAAATGTTTGATAAAAGCACAGCCCGTATGCCTTTAAAATCAGAGAGAAATATGGATGAATTTATCAAAACGGCAAGCATTTATAAAAAATACAAAGACCAACCTATCATCTGCCTCGGCAGAAGTCCTAAATGGTTCCTGGATACTGCTAAATGGATGAAAGACGGAATCCCGTCTTACAAGTTTGTTGCGTTCTCTAAATACTGGTATCGCCCCGATCCGATAGAAGGAGTAAAGAAAATCCAATCAATGACTCCGAATGACAAAGAAGTTACAGCTTTCAGAAAATATTTGGACAGCGTAAAAGCAGATCCTCAAACTATCGTGGACGATTACAAAAAAACAGGAAAGAAAACCGTAATCACTGACTACATCTCTACAGGGAAAGGCGTTTCTTCATTCCTTGACCTTATGGCAAATTATGCGGATGATAAAGGCATACTGGAAGACTTTACAAAATCAATACAAATAGTAGGAATAGGCTCTATGGATTATTTGGAAAGTTTCTACCACGAAGATGAAGAAATATCCGAACCATCAGTAAAAATGCCTGAAAAACTCCAAAAATATAACAAGAATATCAAACAAGAGTTCTATAATATGGACTATGATATGTTTAGCGAAATACTCCTAAACCAAAACACAAACGAATGCCGTTCAACATATTACCCGCACGAAGCATGGACAGTCTATAAACCGAATAAGCTAAAAACAGGTCAATACAAAGATATGAAAAAAATAAAAATGCTTTTAGACGCAATGGACGGAAAGAAAAAAATGGTTGCCTCCTATACCCCTGCAATGGGTGATTTAAGGAACCTTCTAAACTTTAGAATACTTGACGGACTTGATAAAAGAGGATTACTCGAAAAAGCCGTAAAATAGTTTTGTAACGTAATTAAATAATTGTTATCCCGAACCTGTTTCGGGATTATTTTTTTGTTTCTGTAAGTGAATTATAACAGAAACTACAACCCTGTTATATTTACCCCTACCCCTTTAATTTTTATGTGCTATATTATCATGATAATAAATTTAAAAATAAGAGGCTTCCAATGTTTAGCAAAGCAAAAAAATTAACAAAAGTCATACACTCAAACCGCTCAATTGACGAAAATCATATTATATTCAGAGTTTCATTCGTCGGCATTGCGGGCAATGTTATGTTATCCGTATTCAAGTTATACGCAGGTATTGCTGGTAAATCTTACGCAATGTTATCCGATGCGGTTCATTCACTCTCTGATGTGCTTGCAACATTTATCGCTTTTATCGGAGTAAAAGTCTCTAAAAAATCCGCCGATAAAGAACACCCCTACGGACACGAAAGGATGGAGTGTGTTGCCTCTTTGGCTCTCGGGTTTATTTTGTTCCTCACAGGGCTCGGAATAGGAAAAGTCGGAGTCGAAAACATTATATTTAAAAACCCGCAGGAGCTTGCAGTTCCGCAAGCTATTGCGCTCATCGCAGCAATTGTTTCCATCGTAGTAAAAGAGGCTATGTTCTGGTACACAAGATATTATGCCAAAATGCTAGACTCGGCTGCCTTTATGGCTGACGCTTGGCATCACAGATCTGACGCGATGTCCTCTGTTGGTTCTCTAATCGGTATTTCAGGCGCTATGCTCGGTTATCCCGTTTTGGATTCCGTAGCCAGTGTTATTATCTGTTTATTCATTCTCAGAGTAGCTTATAAAATATCAAAAGATGCCCTTAAACGTATGCTTGATACCTCGTTGGGCGACGCCTATGAGAAGAAATTGGCTGATTATATTGCAAAACAAAAAGACGTAATCTGCGTTGACGTCCTGCATACAAGGATGTTCGGCAACAAAATATATATCGATTTGGAAATAGAGGTCGACGGAAACAAATCACTCTGGGAGGCTCATAAAATAGCCGAAAATGTCCACAATAACGTGGAAAAGAATTTCCCAAACATAAAACACGTAATGATTCACCTGAACCCCGCTAAAGTCACCGACAAGTGCGAATAAATTATCGGCAAAGCTTATAGGATTAATAGTGTTTTCTGCAGTTTTAGCGTGCTAAAATATAGGACATGAAGAGTCAAAACAAAATTTTCAGATTTATAATATTGGGATTAGTCACAGTGGCACTGATTTGCTACGGATTTTATCTCTTTGTTTTGCCAAAAGTACTGACATCGCCTTCCAATGTCGCAACTTATCAAGCATTGATTTTGGAAAACTCGGGACTTCCTGTCACTATTGACGGGCTAAAGGTCAAGACTTATCCTGATTTATCTTTTAAAATTTCAACTTCCGACATATCTGCAGCAGATAAAAATAAATCGAAACTTGCAAATATAAACGGACTAAAATACAGAGCCAATCTATTGAACCTAAAACACGGGGAACTCACGAGCGACTATATTTTTGCGGACATTCCAAAGTTAAAATCAAATTTAAAACTAAAACCTAAAAAAGAAAAGAAAAGCTCAAAGCTGTCGTTTTTCCCGAAAACGAATATTAAAAAAGCTCACATTATAATCAGTGATACAACGGTTGCGGATGTCGATTATATAAAATCAAAGAAACATTTTGGCAAAATAAGAACGCAAATGCTTGTCAAGATTAGCAATCCTTATACCCGCACCCCTGTACTCATAGGGCAGACAGGTGCTATTGAATACACAAACAAAGTCAAGTTTGATAACTTCTCACTAAAACTGGACGACTCAAAATTCTACCTCACGGGTGACACATCCGACTTAAAAGTCAAGGGAAATGATTTGCCTGTAGCGGAACTGGAGCGCAGTTTTTTGTATTTTTATAAACTCAAAAACCCGGGGAAAAAGAACTTTTTAGAGAATTTCTCGGATTTCAAAGGCACGCTTGATATTGATTTAGCCCTAAAAAACAAGGATTTGACAGGGATTTGTACAACAAATAATCTCGGTGCAAACTTCTTTACTTACAAAATCCCTGTTTACTTGCCAAAGACTAATTTCTATTTCAAGAACAAAAAAATAACGGCAAGCACAAAAGGAACTTTTGGCGGAGAGCCTGTAACAACGGACTTTATACTAACAGGATTGTTTTCCGATAACTTGCACGTATACGGAGATGTTCATTCACCGTTTACAAACAAGATAACAAAACGTTATTATCCCGCTGTCAGAATAGCGGGCGTTGCCGACGCGGACGTAAAATATCATACCCATAACGGAACAGTAGATGTGTATTACACACTCAAGGTGAATAAAGGCTCCAACATTCTCTCTGATTACGGGAACCTTGATAACACCGATAAAGTCCGAACAATATTTATGCATACAATAAAACATGGCGATCCGATAAAAATGGATGAGTTTGACTATTTCATCGGCAAATGCAATTTGTGGAACGGGCTTTTCCCGATAGAAAATGTCCCGAACAAAAACGGCACATACAGAATTTTGTACGGGGACGGGCTTTTCAATAAGATTAAGGGGCATTACAAATTATCAAATGTTTCTTTGAAATCAAACGGAAAAGTCTCGGTTAATTATATAAAATCTTTTATGCAAGACTATATCAGCAACGGAAGTTTTGACACCAATTTGTATTTTGATGCGGACAAGAAAAAACTTTCGGGAAATATGAACTTATACAATGTTTCGCACGAAAACTTTTTGTATCTCAAAAATACAAACCTAAAAATGCAAAACGATAAAATTATACTTGCCTCAAGCGGGCTGTTTTACGGCTCACCGTACAAAGCCTATGCAAACCTTTCAAACGACATAAGAACAAAGATTTTAGTGCATAATATAAATGTACATTTAAACAGTTTTCTTGTTCAAAAGGGAAAAGTTGCGGGAATATCTAAAACCTTTAAGCATAAAAAAACAAAACCAAAAACAGCGAAAAAGAAAATAAATATTGTTGTTGAAAACGGAAATGTCTCTGTCGATAGAATTTACAACAGAAAATTCGATGTAAACAATGTCACAATTCAGGGCTCATTGAAAAATAACGTTGCTGATTTTGTGATGCCGAATGCATCTTATGCGGGCGGAGTGCTCAAGGCAAAGGGTTGGTATAACATAGCCGATACAAGGTCTGACATTAAGTTCTTCGCGTCAGGTATAAATTCTAACACTGTTGTGACAAAATTCTTCTTCCTGCCTGATCAGGTTACGGGAACGGCAGCTGCGACATTGCACGTAAAAACAAAAAACAAATTGAACGACATCAAAGCTAAAGCTACGTTTGCTATCTCTGACGGGTATTTGCCAAAGATTGCAAATCAAGAATTTATAATAGGCAAATCGAAAAAGAAGAACAGCAAACCGACTTTCTTGAGTAAGTTAAATATTAAAACATCAATATCAAAACTTATCAACATTGATTTTTCAAAGCCTGACAGTCTTTACACCGATATAAACGGTTCGTTTGATGTTGATAATGAGTATATGAGTAATATCAAACTGTTTGCGCGTCAGGATTTGTTAGCGATGTTTATTGAAGGGGATTATAACATTGAAAACCAATGCGGAAAACTCAATTTGTGGGGCAAACGCAACAGAACTAAAACCAAAAGTTTAAGGATACTGAAAATCCCGATAAATATTATTTACAGAATTGTATTCCGCCCTGAGCATACACATAATCAGTATGCGGACAAGATAAAACTGATTCCGCCCGTCAAGTCATCAATCGCCGATGATATAGATATATTCCATGTGTATGCGTGCGGGGATTTGAATGACACTGACAATCTGAAGATTATTATGAAAGACATAAGATAGGGGTAAATAAATAGGAGTCAACGACTAAAAAGTCATTTTCTTTTATTCAGTTCAAAGTAGATGCACAATGATAAAATCTAAGCTATAACTTACATTTACCCCCTTAGTGCCCTAGTGCCTTAGTATCCCAGTATCTTTTCAATTACACCATATATTTTTCTAAGATTAGTTTTTTCAAAGCTTTACCATAGAGGTGTTCAGGGTTAATTTCTAAAAGTTTTTCCAAGTATTCAAGGCTTTTGTGATACTGTTCAAGTTTTTTGTAAGCTGATGCCAGTGCAAAGAGCGCGTCAGTAAATTTAGGATCAAGTTCCAATGCTTTGTTCAAGTCTTTTATTGCCGACTCAATTTTATCTTTTGAAGCTGTTTTATCAGACAGAGTCAGTTTCGCGCGGTTGTAATACGCATCCGTCATAGAATCATCATATTCTATTGCTTTTGAATAATTTTCAATCGCTTCTTTCGGTTTTTCAAGTGCGTCATAGCAGGCTGCCTTGTAGAAATAAGGGATTGCCCAATCCGATTTCATCTCTAAAGATTTGTCGATATTTTCGATTGCCTTGTCATATTGACCTTCTTGAAAATTAACGACGCCGTTATCCATATAGTATTTATAATCTTTTTCCATAACTCTATTATAGCATAAGAAATCCGCATATCGGATTTTATTTGAAATTTTTATGGGAAACGGTTATTTAATTTTTTCTTTGGAAATATAGGTGTTGACTTCGTTTGTGGA
Organism: Cyanobacteria bacterium UBA7753; assembly: GCA_002481545.1. GTDB lineage: Bacteria > Cyanobacteriota > Vampirovibrionia > Gastranaerophilales > Gastranaerophilaceae > UBA2883. Next base: position 7,392 of record DLEF01000001.1, read on the forward strand.
ATAGACTTTTTTAATTAATTTTTCCCAGTCTTTGTAGGTGAATACACCGCCGAGCCAGTTATCCAAAATAATGCTGTCAGGTTTTAACTCTTGTTTCTCGGAGTTTTTGCCGACAACAACCGCGACGTGGTTTGAGATTGCGTCTTTATCCAAAATACTTGCGTATACAAGCTGCGCATTGTAATCTTTACCGCTATGGTTTATGTCATATGCGCTAATCGCAGCGACATCGACACAATTGCCGATTTTTTGAGATTTGACCGCACCTCTAAGGTTTTTATAATAATCACCGTTAGTTCTGCATTTTTTACGCATTGTATTTATTGAGGCTTGCAAATCTTTATCATAAAGCGGGGAGTCCTGCTTTAGTATCATATCTTGCATAGAGCTTGATTTTATTATGCCGTATTCTTTTTGAAAGTTTTTGCGATATTCGTTTGCAAAAGCCAAAGTATCGTTTGATACATTGTTTGAATTTTCCTGATTATATTTTTCAACCAAGCTTTTCAGTTCAAGATATTTAGGACTTGAAAAATATGAAAAATAATTCTTTTGTTGAGGATTTGGAAAATCAAACAGGCGTAAATCATCATCCCCTGCAGTCTTTTGCGGAGAATTGATTGACATTTGAGTATTTATTTCCGGAACCTCATTTATCCTCATATATATAATAAAAGATTTATGGCTACAAATAATTGCTTATTTGAGACATAAACATTATTCTATCTTAACATTAGCTATCGTCTAAAAAATAATAAAGATGAATCATACTGAGCAGATGCAAGGCTGTGTCTTAAAAAACAATATTGTTGAATTTTTTGAACTAACGATAAATCACTTGATAAACATTAAAAGGTATCATCTACGCAATATATAATAAATCTTCCAATCTGACATTAAATACTTTTGAAAACGCTAACAATTCTATATCAGTTACAAATCTTTTTCCTGCTTCTATCCTTTGGATTGCATTTTTATCTATATCAAGTCCTGCAATTTGCATCTTGTCTGCGGGTTTCCTTTGTGAAATATTCATAGCTTTTCTTAATAAAGATATATTATATCCACAAATATTATTTTTGCCGTCGTTAGATTTATTGATAAACATTTGTAACTCTATTCATAGTGACATTTTTCTTGCTATTTTTATATTATGTGATAATATTTTTATTGTTTTGACATTCAGTGAATGTCAAAATTACATAACTTTTCGTCGGAGGAAGGTAATGCAAAAAATTAGAAATATTGAAGCTTTAAGATTTATTTTTGCAGTTATTATTGTTTACTTCCATATATTTCACTCAAACCTAATTAGTTTGTATGAAAATTCATCACAATTACATATATTAAGTGACAAATGTTGCAGTGCATCATATATAGTCGAATTATTTTTTATAATTTCAGGATTTTTTCTATATAGGACTTTTGATAAACACAAAAATAGTACAGTATTTGAATTTGCGACCGGTAAATTTTTTAGACTATGGCCGGTCTTAGCTTTTTCAATTTTATGTAGTTATATTTTACATATATTTGGATTGATTAACATTAATGGTTATAATAATTTTTTCAACCTTTTATTATGTCAGTGTAATGGTATAAGTCTACAATATAAAGGAATTAACTGGTATGTATCAAGTTGTTTTTGGGCATTGCTTTTTTATTTTACGTTATTGAAAAATTGTAAAGCAAATATCGCTAATTGGATTATAGCACTTATAACATATTTCAGTTATGTTGGACTTGTTAATATTGGCTTCGGGAGAAAAGTCATATATAGTTTTATTTCTTTAGGAATTTTAAGAGGACTTGCAGGTATAGGGTTAGGTTACTTAGTAGGTTTATTTATTGATAATTTGAATAGAGTACAATTAAACTTAAAAATACATACAAAGATAAATTATATTGCTATTTCCATTGTTGAAATTTATTGTTTAACATTTCTTATTCAAAATTTTGTTTTTCATAAAATTAATTGTAATAACCCTATGATTTTTATTTTTGTTTTTGTAATTCTATTTATCCTTATGATTTACGAAAAAGGACTATTATCAAAGATTCTTGATAATAAAATTTCGGTATTTCTCGGAAGATATTCATACAGCATATATGTAATGCAACAAACTGCTTTTTGGATTATGCAAAATAGCATATGGAAAAATAGAAGTCTTATATTGAATCATTTAACCATGTGCATTATTATTTCATTATTATTTTCGATACTGTTGGGGGTTATCGTTTATCATTTGATAGAAAAACCGTTTGTTGATTTCTATAAAAAACAAATTAACTATATTTCTTAAAGTAATAAGAAGAATGTGCAAAATGATAAATATTTTGAATTTATATCAATACTATGTGGGATTATTTATGAAATAGAGATAAATATTTTATATAATAATTCTTCTATTACTTATAGTTACAAGTGGGGAAATAGTGGGGAAAGATTTAAAAATCTGTATTTTTAAAAGAAATTTTATTTTTAAAAATAGGGCTAAAATTCAAGTATATCTTATAAATAAAAAATAGCTAGGGAGAGATTCGAACTCTCGACCTCACGGGTATGAGCCGTGCGCTCTCACCAGCTGAGCTACCTAGCCATAAGTTATAAGTCAAAAACTGACTAAAGCTATTATGCCATAAGCAAGGATAAATTTCAAGCGGAATATTTTTATTGGTTTTTCTTGATAATGAATATCCTGAAAATTTACATGTTTTGGCAGACTAAAGTCTACCCTACCTTACATCTAAATATCGTTGGTGCGTTGGCGAACGTACCCTACACCCTACATTCTACCTTACGATACAGGGGAATACCTAAATATATTTACCCCTTTACCCCACAGCTTTCTTAGCCCGTTTCCAGAGTTTGTCATATTCGTCGAGCGAATATTCGGTCAAAGGTTTGTCTGCCAATTCTTCCATTTTTCTAAAGCGTTTCATGAATTTTTTGTTGGCTCTTAAGAGTGCACGTTCCGCATCAATCTTATACCAACGGGCGAGATTAACTGTTGCAAAGAAGATATCACCCATTTCATCTTCCATGGCGTCTTTGTTGTCGGCTTTTACGGCTTCAAAGAACTCGTCATACTCTGATTTTATACAATCTTTGAGTGTTTCAACGCTATCCCACTCAAAGCCGACTTTTACCGCACGTTTGCTAATCTTTTGCGCTGCCATAAGAGCGGGGAAGGTCTTTGGAATACCGTCCATTTGTGAGTGACGTTCTTTCTTTTCTTCCTGTTTTAATTTATCCCAATTTTCCGCTACTTCCTGCGGGGTGTCCACATGAACATTACCGAAAACATGCGGATGTCTGTGGATGAGTTTGTCTTTAAGCTCTTTTGCGACATCTTCTATATCGTAATCGCCCTCTTCTTTTGCGATTTGAGAGTGTAAAAGAACCTGCAAAAGGACATCCCCGAGCTCTTCTCTCAAATGCTCGGGTTTTTCTTCGTTTATTGCCTCAACAGCTTCATAGGCTTCCTCTACCATATTCGGGATAAGTGATTTATGCGTTTGCGCTCTGTCCCAAACACAGCCGTGCTCACTTCTTAACGTTTCTATTACCCCGATTAATTCTTCCAAATTCTTATATTTCATAACAAATTCCCCGTAAAACTACATAATAGCTTTTGCCGATAATGCGCCTAAGAATACCGCTAAAAATCCGATTGCACAACTCAATACGGCATAGTTTAAAAACTCAATGTATTTTTCATGTGCTATTAAATCAATATTTTCATACTCGAATGTTGAAAATGTTGTATAACTACCAATCATACCGACAATTACAAAGACGTACATTTCGTAGCTGTGTTCAATAAGGTAGCCGAACATAAGCCCTATAAGGAAACAGCCTGTCATATTAACAACAAAGGTTCCCCAGTGTCTCAGGTTGAACCAATTATTCAGGGCTACGGTTACGATATATCTTAATACCGCACCAATTCCGCCGCCTAACATTACCAACAAACAATATTTCATCTTTAATAATCCTGTTTTGCTATTTTCTTAGAACGTATCAGGTGATTCATCAGATAATACCCGCAGTTCATCCCCCATGACACAAATATTAACCCGATAATAACGCTAACGAACATGTTTAAGACCGCGTACATATAATGATGTCTCAGGAACATTTCGATTACGGGATGAGTAAACGCGGAGAAGGTTGTAAACCCGCCTGCAAACCCGACTGTCAGAAACATTTTCATGTTTCTTGATATTATATGATAACGCTTTATTGCCAGATACGTTACAAACCCTATAATAAAGCATCCGAGAAGGTTAACAATCAGCACCCCTATGACATTTAGCGGATAAGGTTTGAATAACTGTAATATTAAATATCTGAGGAGCGCACCGACGGCTCCGCCTAAGAAAATAAAGATAATATCCATACATTTATTATATCACAGTGCAAATGTATTTCATGCAAAATACGTTTTTTAACAATATTGTCTGAGTGGCTAATAGCCCTTTCATATTCAGGTTTTTATAATATTTATGGAGAATAAGGAGAATAATATATGATTACGAAAGCACATGAAATCAAAGTTGTAATTGTTGAAGATTTTAAACTTACCCGTGTCGGTTTAAAATGCGCTCTTAATGAAAATGAAGATATTAATGTAGTTGCCGAAACCGACAACGCGGAAGACGGGTTGAAACTTATTGAAAAATACGCACCTGATGTGGTGCTTATGGACTTGGGGTTGCCGGGGATGAACGGCATTGAAGCCATGCAAAAGATTGAGGCTATGCACAAGGACATAAAAATAATTGCTCTGACTTCTCACGACAGAGAGGAAGAAGTTATCGCCACACTAACTTCGGGTGCTACGGGATATTGCCTTAAAGATATTGATCCCGTAAAACTTGCCGATGTAATAAGGGATGTTTATTCGGGTGTTTGCTGGCTTGATGCCGAAGTCGGGAGCAAAGTTTTAAAAGCGTTTCCTAAACCCGAGAACTTTAAACTCCTTGCAGACAACAACAACCACGAAAATAAAATACCTTTGACGGAAAGAGAACAAGAGGTTTTGAAACATCTTGTCGCAGGAAAAAGTAATACCGAAATTGCAAAAGAACTTATCGTAAGCGTCCATACTGCAAAAGCTCACGTATGCTCAATCTTGCAAAAAATGTGTGTTAATGATAGAGTACAAGCAGCCGTCAAGGCAGTGAAAGAAGGTCTTGTTTAAGGGTGGGTGAATATTTTTATTCCTTATCATACGATTAAACAAGATTTGTATGAGGGAATATGAAAAAATATCCGACACTTGCAATAGCTACAATAATCGCATGTTTATTCATGTGGAATTTTGGCGCACCTGCTTTTTCACGTACACCGATGAATAAAGCTAAACAATCAACAGCGTACGATTCTTTGATATTTCACGATGATGAGGAAACTCCGCACCACCACGATTGCTGTTGCGAGCATAAGGCATCTATTCAGCCCGAACAGGTCAAAAACGGAACTGTTCTGACTATTCAAGATTGTGTTTCTATCGGATTAAAAAACAGCCCTCTTATAAAAAAGAAAAAATATCAGCTTGATATTGCAAAGAGTAATGTCGGGATAGCGAAATCAGTATACTTTCCGAAACTCAATGCGGGAGTAGCATACAATCAGGCAAACAACTCTAACCGCTCTGATTATTACTCTCTATACAGAGAACTCCCGAATGTCGGAGTATCTCTAAGACAGATGGTTTGGGATTTTGGGCGTTCTAACGCCAATATAAGAATGGAGAAATTCTACCAGATAGGGGCAGAATACGAGTTTATGGACAGCGTTTGCACGACGGTGTTTGATATTAAAACTAAGTATTATAACCTTTTGAGGGCAGAATCTTTGCTCGATGCTGAGAACATAAATTATTTAATAAACGAGGATTTAATAACCGATATCAAAAATAAAATGAAATCGGGCTCGGCTAACAGAGTAGACCTTATAAACGCTCAAACGGAAAGATTTAGGATAAGAAAAGATATTATCGCTGCGGAAAACAGAGTAAAGAACGCAAAAGAAGATTTGAACAATTCAATGTACTTTATTGACGCTCCGAATTATGCAATATCTGCGACTGATTCATATAAAAGCGAGTACTTAAACAAAAATACCAATATTATACCTGTTGCGTTTAAAACGACATTGAAACTCAAAACGAGCAAAGATGTTACGACCATCCCTAATTTTACATATGACGAAGCCGTCAAGCTTGCATACGAAAACAGTCCTGATTTGAAGGTACTGGAATCAACAAAGAATGCAATGGAACAAGCTCTGTTGGTGGTAAAACGTTCGTATTATCCCGAGTTGAGTGCCTCTGTCGGATACGGCAGATTAAACACAAACCACTACAATAATAATGTCCTGAACGTCGGAGTAGATTTGTCGGCAGGGCTCAATGCAATGGAATTAAAGTACGGGGTAAGAGGCGCACAAGCCCAGATTGATTTGGCTCAAACAGAAATTGAAAACTACAGAGAGAATTTGTATTTTATAGTAAGAAAAGCCCTGAATACAGTAAACACTACAAAATCACAAATCCCTTATTCTAAAAAGGAACTCGACTCCGCATCCGAGAATTTAAAGCTCACACAAACGAGATATAAACAAAGTCAAATGGACCAATTGGAACTCCTCTATGCAAGAGAGTCTTATATGACAGCTATGCAGAATTATATTGACTCTGTTTATCGTTATAACCTTGCATTGATTGATTTGGAAATATCAATGCACTATCACCTGATAGACATTCACGACAGAGCTAAACACGCAATGCAGCACCACGCCGATGAAATCATTGATAATTTCAACAATATTATGGACTGTGACAGGCATGACAGTTCCCGTAACGGTAAATAAAGACAATTATTGTAATCATTAAAATATACCCTTGCAAAATATGGAAAAAAGTTGTAAAATACTTGTGCAAATCGACTTTTAGGTTGATTGGATTTAGTGTTTTCTGTGATTTACTATTTATTAAAAGGATTATTATATGACTAACTACGAAGAATTAATGAACAAAGCAAAAGAAGCATCTCAAAAAGCATACGCACCTTATTCAAAATTCAAAGTCGGAGCGTGTGTGCTGACAGAGAATAATAATATTTACACAGGCTGCAATTTTGAAAATGCAAGCTACGGTCTGTCCATTTGTGCAGAGAGAAATACAATAGGTTCCGCCGTCGCAAACGGTGAATACAAAATAAAAGCTATTGCGATTTATTCGCCTAATATGCAGAACTGCACTCCTTGCGGAGCCTGCAGACAGGTTATCGACGAGTTCAAATCAGATAGCGGAACCGTTGTCCTTACAGAAAAGGACGGAAAAATACTCTCTCACAGAATAGAAGAGCTTTTACCCGGAGGTTTTACTCTATAAATGTACATCATTGAATGCCTGATAAAATGGCTATTCCCGCAAAAACTCGGGAGTGAATACAATTATGATCCGCTTAAAAATGAAGACACGACAGACGAAAACTGTCAACACGAATTTATGCCCGTAGACAGCACGGGTGAAACTCTCGCTTGTATTAAGTGCGGGTTTATAGTAAAACGTAAAAAGAATGACGATAACATTGAGGATTAAATATGATTCTTTCATTTGACGATATTATGGAAAGAGTAAGGTCATATAAAGTAACGGACATTGTTCTGTTTATATGCTTTTCTCTCGTACTTACCCTTGTAGTATCTTCGCAAAACTTTTTCTTTCAAAAGATTATTGAAAACGGAATAAGTAAGCGTGATATTATAGCACCGAAAACCATTACGGTAATAGATACAAAAAGGACGGAACAGCACAGGCAAGAGGTAGCCCAAAACATTGAGCCTATCTTAATCCCTGCGGAAGATGAGTTTATCAAGGTTAACCTTGATACCCTGCAAACATCAATACTCCAAATCAGAAAGAAAAACATTTCCGATTCCGTCAAAAAACAAGAATTATCGCTACTGTTCGACATATCCTCAAATGACAGAAAAGCATACCTTGCAAACTTCCTCTTACTCGTCAACGATCAACAACTGCAAAAAATATTTGATAAAGCAAAGATAACACTTGTAAAAGTGCTTAATGTCGGGATTACAGAAAGCAGTTACGAAAACGGACAGATTGATAAGATTATCCAGCGTAACATTCCTGCAAACACTCCGAGAAACCAAATAACGGTTATTACGTCTCTATTGAAAGAGATTATTACGCCTAACCTCGTTGTGGACGACTTGGCAACGGAGATAGCGAAGAAAAACGCTCAAAACTCCGTCAAACCGTATGAAGTCGTTTTCCATAAAGGTGACAAAATCGTATTTGAAGGCGAACCAGTCACTAAGTTAAAGAAAGATGCCTTGAGAGAGGCGGGCTATAACGTATTGGAACTTAACTTCTGGGGTATATTCGGAATATTTATCCTTGTTCTGTTCTCAACGCATTTATTCTTACAGTATGAAAAGAATTTTGAAAAGAAATATTATGAGTCCCACAGACTGGCACTCATAGCCTGTATGACGCTTTTGGTATCAATTGTTGCGGTACTTGTGCCGACGGGATTTTCGCCGTACATATTACCGTTTCCTGCGTTCATAATCCTTGTTGCGATATTCACTAACGCACGGACGGCACTTTTTGCCTCAATGTTATTGCTTTCAATCCTCACTGTAGGCTTACATTACGGAATAGAGTTCGTATCGTCATTCATCCTAATCAATTCCGTATCAACGATTGCAATATCAAAAATCAAATTTTCAAGGCGTTCCGACCTGATTGTTACAGGGCTCAAAATATCAATCGCAGGCGTTGTGATTGTTTCATGTGTTTATATGCTTGAAAAATTCCTAATAGATGTCGATAACCTCCTCATCTTGAGAGACTTGTTGATGATATTCTTGAACGGACTGGTTAGCGGAGTTTTCGCACTCGGTATTTTACCTATATTGGAAAGCACCTTCGGAATTATCACTCCGTACGGGTTAGCGGAACTCGCAGACCACAACCAACCGTTATTAAAAAGATTACAGTTTGAGGCTCCGGGGACATATCACCACAGTTTGATGGTATCAAACCTCTGCGAAGCTGCAGCCGAAGCAATCGGCGCAGATCCTATCCTTGCGAGAGTCGGAGCATTCTACCACGATATCGGGAAACTGAAAAGACCTCTGTTCTTCGTTGAAAACCAATCTTATTTCGGGATTGAAAACCCGCACACAAAACTCAATCCGCGTTTAAGTAAAATGGTTATCACGGCACACCCTAAAGACGGGATAGAACTTGCGAAAGAATATCACCTGCCGTCTGTTATTTATGCGCTTATCCTTCAACACCACGGCGAAGGTTTGGCAAGCTATTTCTATAACCAAGCAGTTCAGGAAGAAGGAATTGAAAACGTAAAAGAAGAACAATTCCGATACACAGGTCCTAAACCGAATATGAAAGAAACTGCCATATTGATGCTCGCAGACGCGGTAGAATCCGCCGTAAGGTCTCTAAAAACACCTTCTAATGATGAGATAGATGCAATCATAAATAAAATAATTAAGGAAAGACTGGACGACGGACAGCTTTCCGATTGTCCGCTTACACTCAAGGACTTAAAAGTGATTGCAACAACATTTAATCGTATCTTGAGAGGTATGCAGCACAACAGAATAAAATACCAGCAAAATGTAATCAAAGACCTTGATAAAAAGCATCACACTTCCGCTATGGACAAGGATTTTGAAGAAAAGATTAAAAACCTTGAACAACAGCAAAAGAATAATAAAAACGAAGGCTAGATTGTAGGGGTAATATATGGTGCGTTCACTAACAAACCAATATGATATTTTTAAATTTTTTGTTGTTCCCCCTCACTCGCATTTGTAATTGTTTCGTACCAAAACAAAACAACTGCGGTCTCTCCCTCAGAAGGGGGCGAGACTTAAGCTTGTGCTATAGCGCAAGCCTAACCGTTGCATAGCAACGGTTGAACCCTCGCCCCTTTGCGGGAGAGGGTTGAATTTCTTAATGAACGAAAGTGAATTTAGAAATTCTGGTGAGGGGTGCATCCGCGGAGCGGGATAATTACTTAATTGTTTGGCTTTGTATAGTTCCAATACTTGTACAACAGATTCAGTTTGCCAAACCACTTAGTGCCCTACTGCCTTAGTATCATTTCTACAACAAATGATGGTACATAAACACCTGTTTTTATAATATAATGACGGTATGAAAACAAAAGAAATAAACGTTTTTACAGAGAATATATTCCCGTACAAAGAGGGTGAAACACCTTTAGACGAGTTTGAGGTCATCCAAAACACCCGCAAAATAGTTGCGTTCTATCTTGGCCAACTGACTGACGTTTCGTGTCTTGAAGGCTACGACTTTGATACGATTTCTTTTGATATTCTGTTTTGCGACAGCACAAAAACACATCAGATAAACAGAGATTACAGAAAAAAAGACTATCCCGCCGATATTATTACATTCGCTATATTCGCGGATAGTGAAGAAAAATTTATACTTGATTACGAAATAAATCTTGGAGAAATTCTTTTGGCTCTCGACAGAGTAAAAGAGGAAGCCACAAAACAAAACGTATCATTCCGATATGAGTTGTATTTTTTGATTGCTCATGGTATCCTTCACTTACTCGGATTTGACCACCAAACGGAAGAAGATTATAATTTTGTTGTGAGTGTTCAGAAAAAAGCATTAAAGTTTGCAGGCATAACCGAATAGCGAGGAAATATGAGTAAGTATAAAGCACAAGGGTTCAAAAACACTTTTAAAAACGCAAGAAAAGGGTTCAATCTTGTTTTAAAAAGCGAAGTAAATATAAGAGTACATTTAACCGTTGCATCATTGGTCTTGATAGCTGCAATGATTCTCGGGTTTGATGCTATAAGATTTTGTATATTATTGATAGCCATTGCGCTTGTTATGATAGCAGAAATGCTAAACACTGCGATAGAATTTGCACTCGATTCGGTCTACCATAACAGATATAACAAAATGGTCGGAATGACAAAAGATATCTCGGCAGGTGCCGTTATGCTTGCAACAGTGATAAGTATTGCAATAGGTTTAATCCTTTTCGGACAGGCTATTATAAAACTGTTGGTTTAAGAAACTGTTATTCTGAGCACATGCACCACAAGTGAGTTCGAAGAATCTTTAAATGCGTTGGGGCGGTAGTGACCGCACCCTACTTTGTTTGGGTTCGTATCGGTGCAAAAAATTGCACCCTACTTTCTGTTGGTTTAAGAAATCGTTATTGGTGCGAAACATCGCACCCTACTTAGCTAAGAGTCCGCCCCAACTTGGGCGAGAACAGTGATTGTAGGCGAGGCACGAGCCGTACAAGCACAGGCGGGGAGCAACAATTAATAATTATCGGTAGACTAAAGTCTACTCTACATACTTAACACTTTTTTAGAACGTAGGTCGGCATTACTATGCCGACAAAAATATTATTTAAATGCCGCTTTAATCTTTTCTTTTACGGTTTTCTTTTCGTATTTTTTACCCGTTTCAAGTTGATACAATTTTTCATACAAAGCTTTTTCGTCTTTAGAAAGCTTCGTCGGCGTCTTAACGTTGACTATAACAATATGGTCACCTCTCATAGACGGATTAGCTATGCTTGGGACGCCTGCGCCTTTAATCTTGACTTTATCGCCATTTTGGACACCTTGCGGGATAGAGATTTCTCTGTCACCGTCAACAGTCTTAATTACTATTGTGTCGCCGAGAGCAGCTTGCGCCGGAGTAACAGCACATTCCGTAATAATGGTCATATCTTCTCTGTGATAATAGTCGGAAGGTTTAACATGTATTACAATATACAAATCGCCTGCCGGCCCGCCGTTTACACCCGCATCACCTTCGTTTGATAATCTCATCTTTGAGCCGTTATCTACACCTTGAGGAATTTTAATAGTTAATTTCTTTTCTACACTTACTCTTCCGTCGCCTTTACAGTCAGGGCAAGGATCTGATATTACTTTACCTTTACCGTGACATTTAGGACACGTAACAATTTGGGAAATACTGCCCAAGATAGTTCTTTGCATTTGTTGAACCTGTCCTCTGCCTCCGCAAGTCGGACATACCGTAGGTTCCGTTCCTGCTTTTGCACCGGTTCCGTTACAAGTGTGACAGTGTTCCAAATGTTCTATCTTTATTTCTTTTTCAAGCCCGAAGACTGCCTCTTCAAACTCAATCCCTATATCCAATCGCAGATTTTCACCACGCTGAGGAGCATTAGGATCTACACGTCTTCCGCCTCCAAAGCCGAACCCGCCGAAGAATGATTCAAATATATCATTCAAATCGCCAAAACCGTTCTCAAACGGACCTTGTGAAAATCCTGCCTGATTAAGTCCTTCCTCACCGTATCTGTCATAAGTTGCACGCTTGTTATCATCCATTAGCGTTTCATATGCTTTACCGAGTTCCTTAAACCTGTCCTCGGCATCGGGTGCCTTGTTGACATCCGGATGTAATACACGCGCCTTTTTTCTGAAAGCGACTTTTATTTCCTCTTTTGTAGCATCCTTCTCTACGCCTAATATTTCATAATAATCTGCCATTTTGATTATATTTCCTCAGTGTTGTTATTCAGCCTTGGTCGCAACATTTACCAGCGCAGCTCTTAATACTCTGTCACCCATTTTGTACCCTTTTTGCAATTCTTCAATAATTGTATGTTCAGGATAATCATTCGTAGGTGTTTGCATAACAGCCTCGTGGAAATTAGGATCAAACTCCTGCCCCTTAGCATCAATTTCTTCCAACCCTGCTTTCTTCAAAACATTTATCAATTGTTTGTGTACAAGGTTGAAGCTTTCTTTTACTTTTTCACAATCATCAATTTTTTCGTTTGCCTTTTCTCCGCGGTCAAAGTTATCCAAAACTTCAAGAAGTTTCTTCAAAATATTTTCTGCGCCGTATTTCAAAAGGCTTTCTCTTTCCTGCGCCTGACGTTTTCTGTAGTTATCAAAATCCGCAGCCAATCTGATATATTGGTTATTCAAAGTATCATACTTTTCTTGTAATCCGTTATCAGCAGGATTTTTAGGACCATCAGAAGGGTTATCGGCTGTCTTCGCGTTTTCTTTATCTTTTTTATCTTCTTCTTTTGCTTTGGATTTTTCATCTTCACGCGCTACAACATCAGCTTCACCCACCGCAGTTGCTATTTGTTCTTCAATTTTGTCATCGTCACTATTCTTTTTAAAAGGATTTGACATAATTTCCTCCTTCAATAATATTTTATATTTTTATTATAGTTTATCAAGGGCATGATACAAGGAAATTTAATTATTTCTTAATTATTGGGATGTTTTGCCCTCTCAAAAACGGCAACAAAACAGACGGATTTTAACCCGCAAATTTTCTGCAACAATAAACAAACTGACTATTGTTTAACAGCTGTTTCAATAATATTTGTACTCGGTGCATAAGCATTTGTTTTTTTCTTCTTGGAAGGATCTTGGATAATATGTTTCTTTCTGTATAACATATCCGTAAATGCCTCCAATCTTGTAACAAAGCCTGCCTCACCCGTGTGTTCGTCAATGGTCAAGCACAAAATAGGTTTATTAAAGTCTTTTGCTTTTCTGATAATCTTTTCTATCATCAAAGAATCAGGCCCGCAACCGAAGGAGTTGACAGTAATCAATCCGTCGATAGTATTATCTTTTAGGTAATGACCTGCAGCACCCGTCATCTCAAGTTCGTTAGCCCAATACATTTTTTGATGAAGAGTATTCAAACCCTCAATCTTTTGTTCATCGGTCAACTGCCAAGATGAAAAGACTTTTACACCCATCTTTTTCAACTTATCAAAAATCTTCATGCAGGCATGATCGTCCAATACATCATACCCGTGCGCAACAAGCGCAACATTGATAGGATAATCGTTATCATCATCTTTTAAGATAACTTTGCCGTTCAAAGCATTTCTCAATGCTTCTTTATAAGGAATACCGTTTCTCATCATAGTGGTAAAGTTGTTGTACAATCTCCAACCTACCTTTGATGCTTTTCTGATAGTATCAAAATCGGTAATTCCGAAACATTTTACACTGCCTTTGAGTAGTTCATAGAACCCTTGGTTCTTCTCTGATTTATCCATTGTAGGCTCTACCAACTCAAAGTCTTCTTTTATAACGTTTCTGACCAAATCAGGCAGTCCTCTAATCTTAGAGCAGTTATAAATCTTTGGAGCGATTGACTGCAATGACGGAACGAAAATTCGCTTTACTCCGTTTTCCAACAGTTCAACTACGTGCCCTATAAATATTTTTATAGGTAAACAAGTCTCTGTGACGACCAAAGACGCGCCCTTAGAAACGGTCTGCTTTGTTGTCTTATCGGATAATATAACCTTTATTCCCAATGCATTGAAAAATCCGTACCAGAACGGATAATGTTCATAATATGACATTCCTCTCGGAATACCTATATATTTTTCGTCTTGTGCTAATTCAGTCATTGATACGCCTCTTATACTGTTTTATATCAAATGTGATGTCAGATAATAACATCCTGTATTTTTTATTTTTAACTGCTTCCGACTATTATTATATCTTATAAATGGTGGGCATGGGGAGAGTCGAACTCCCACGCGTTGGCACTAGTTCCTAAGACTAGCGTGTCTACCATTCCACCACATGCCCATTATTTAATTTTACTATGACCTGTCGGTCATTCAGCGTGTCTACCCCTCTCATAAAACAATATTTAATTGTTTTGCGTCTTGAAATTTCTTTGTGCTCGTAACTGTCACTCAGGTGACTATCGTCAGCCTTTGTTTCGTAACTCGCTTTCCGAGTTAGGTGCTTATGCACCGTCACTCGTCCGAAATTTCGCTCGGCAGGAGTACCACATGCACATTATTTAATTATCAATATGATAACTATTATATTTTACCCTAAACATCTTATTTTGTAAAATATAGGAATTTTTAAGTATACATTAAGAATTATTATCGCTCCCCGCCTGTATTTCTAAACTCACTAATGTTCGTTAACAAATTCTATCCTCCCCCACTGGGGCGGATTTCGGCTCCGCCGATACTTTGGAGTTGTTGCTTCCCTTTCCCTCCTTACGTCGGGACTTCCCCAAGTCGGGGCAGCAGTAGGGTGCAATTTTTTGCACCAAAATAAAGTTGTTATTTTTGAGGACAAACCCTCACTCCGAATTTCTGATTTTCGACTCGTCTCAAATCAAAATTCTACCTCTCTCCCAGAGGTAGAGAGGGCAATACCTGCGAAAAGTGCAGGGTGCGGACACCGCCGCACCAACATTCGTCTGTTTTACTGTTTCATTACTTTTGTCTTATCTGCGCCTTTGAACGGGTTTTTCGGGTAATTCTTCCCGACAGCCCAGCGGAAGCCTGCGGATAATGCAACACCGTTACGTCCGCCGTTGCGAATCATTGCCTGAACATATCCGGTAAATCTTTCACCCCAACGACGTTGCAGACCTACACCATACTGAACATAAGGTTTTATGCTCATCTCAGGCAAAGATATATTTGCCGCTCTGAACTTCGTATCATCAAGTACATTCCATACCATTTGGATATTGAAGTACGGTTGCCATCCGTTTTTAAGGTTTCCAATGAATTTAATCCCCGGAGCAAAGTTAATCGCATGCAACGGATCAGTGGTTATATGAACCCCTGCCGCGTTATGGTAGTTAAAGGTTTTAACAAATGTATAAGACATCATATAGTAAGGTTGTATGATGAATTTACCTTTTGCAAGTTCCCAGTTATAACCCGTTTTGCTTGCGACACCTGCCATAAGCATAGGGAAATCTTCCGAGCCGAACAACGTACTTGTCTCAGCGACACTGGAACCTGCGTTTACGGTAACAGCAGTAAAGAAATTACCTTTATACCATACACCCGTAACGCCCAAGATACCGCCGTTTTGGTAAATATCATTTCCGAGGAATGCCTGATGAGAGCCTGTGTAACCCGCATAAAGACTCCATTGGAAATCCCAACCGTTCTTGAGTTCATACATTTGGGAATCTCCGCCGAAGAATGAACCGTAAAGAATGTTGCTTACTTTCGGACCGCCTCTCAAGTTAACACGTTCAAACGTTGAATAAGGTCTGAACCAGCCTGCGCTTTCCTTTTCAGGAAGGTATGTAGGCGAGAATACCTGCGGAATTTCGGCTGATGCATACTTATTAGCCATTTTATATGCCTGACGTTCTTTTTGCGTCATAAGCATTTTCATATCAAGGTTTCTGAATCCTTCATCATATGCGTTTAACATTGTAAGATATCCGCCCAACTGTGCCGCAACAGGTGCAGGCAAAACTGCAGGGTTAAAATCTTTCCAACCGTTCCCCGTAGGAGCATACGCAACGTATCCGTCCTGTACACGTCCCGCAATTCTTCTTATCGGAGTCATTATTGTAGGAAGATTAAACGTATCAGATGACACATTGTCTCTTCCGAGTGTTGTTGTATCTCCTAAATATACCTTGAAATGGTCTTTTTGAGTTGTACCCGTAACGTGTAAAGCACTAACGTTGAATTTTCCGCCGTTGTTAGTTATTGCAGCGTTGAATTTATCCGTTGACAAATCGTTGAGTCTGAAATCCATAGCAAGGTTGGTTTTACCGTTCAAGTTAACGTTGCCTAAATCTCTGCTCCCGATTTTGCCGTCTTGGACATTTATCGTACCGCCGTTTGCGTTGAATGCTGCGGCAGACGTGACATCGGCATTATCCCCAAAATACAACGTGCCTGAGTTCAAGCTCCATTGTGTGCCTGAGATTTTGTTATTAAGATAAAAATCACCGTTAGTATTTAGAATTACGTTTCCGTTTTCGCTACCCGTGATATCGTTTACGGTATTTTGTCCCGCATTGTATGTCAATGTTCCGTTATTGGTGATTGTTCCCGACTCTGCAAAAAATTTGGTAGAATCGGTAGAAACGGAGCCGTTATTGGTTATCTCTTGTTGAGCGATTATTCCCTTATTGTCTAAATTTTCACCTGCTTTGATTTCTAATGTACCGGAACAGTGAAGAATACCTGTGTTAGTTCCGCCCGCAACAGACATTGTGCCTGAGTTTTCAATCGCGGCACCCGTATTCTCTCTAAAGTTTTGGAAACCGCTGTAAGTTGTTGTTCCGCTTTCGGTAACAACAGAGCCTATATTATTAATGGTTAATTCTTTACCTAAATCAATTCTTATCCCCGAATAAGTATTATTACCGCTAACTGAATGCCCGTTGCCCGTAATTGTCAGGTTAATTGCATTCATTGCTCCGTAGTTTTGCGTCGCGGTCTCATCCGCTGACATCGTGTAACTCGTCGCCGTTTCGGCTTTTATTGCTTCATATAAACTGCTATATGTATCATCTGCTTTTACATTCGTCTGTATTGATACAATGGCGCAACATAATAGCACCATTATCAATGGCATATTTTTCTTAAACATTATTCCTCTTCCTGTTATCAGCTATAATATTTATTTAGTTATTAATTTTCGGTTTTATGTAAAATGTTTTGACTCTTTTACATTAGGAATAATTCTTAATGAAAAAAATTTATTAATCAATAGGTAACTTGAGAAAATTTTATATATTAATTAATATTATTGGAACCCTTGCGGGGAGTGGGGTTTA
>DLEF01000008.1 GCA_002481545.1 Cyanobacteria bacterium UBA7753
GTTACGGATGAAACGCTTTTGCCTAATTTCAAGGTAATCGCATTTTTATTGTTTGTTGTTAAATTTACTTTGTTTACGTTCAAAGAGCCCGAACCTTCGGTTGTTTCCGCTTTGATATCATCGGCTTTGGCGTTCTTCAAGTCTGCGTCTATTGCAACATTTGTTGTGGTGTTGTCCGCAAGAGTCAATTTCTTGAGTGACAATGTGCCGACTGTATTGTTTGCTATGTTGAGGTCTGCTTTTCCTGCTAAATCAACAGAACAGTTCTTAACGAGGTTTTCGTTCCCGAAGGATAATGTACTTCTTTTTGCTCCGCTAGGAACTGTGACATCACCCGTTGTGCCTGTTGTTGAGTCTGATGTTGTTATTTCGCTATTTTGTTTTAAGTCTGTTATATGTTTTCCGATTACGTTTTCAAAGTAAGCTTGGTCGCCGTCTATACTTGCAGTATAGTTTACATTTTCTGTTCTTCCCGTAACTGTAACATCAGTAATATTTCCGCTGTCACAGAATAATCTGACCTGATTATTTCCGTCCACGCTTCCGTCAACACCGTTTATGGTTATTCTGTATGAACGAACTTCGTCGCTACCCTGTACTCTGTACTGTCTTGCATAAACATAAAGGTTTGCATTATCAAGGTAGATAGAGTTTGCTCTTCTTCCTGCTCTGTTTCCTGTCATAGTGACATTATTATCATAAGCTATGATTGAAACGGTACTGTTGTCGCCTGCGTATATTGCACCGCCGAGTGCTGTTGCTGTATTGTTTCTAAAGTTTGTATCAATAAAGTAAGCGTTCGTATTAGCCGGAACATATACGGCACCGCCGTTTCTTGCTCTGTTAGAGGTAAAGTTACTTCCGACCGTTCTTATCTCGCCCGTGGTATAAATAGCACCACCGTTGTTTGACGCTCTGTTTGATGTAAAGGTTGCGTTTTTAATCAGGGTTGTTCCGCCCGAATATATAGCACCGCCGTTTACAGCACTGTTAGACGAGAATGTCGCAAAATGAGTATCTCTGTTTCCGACGGCGTAGTCGTTAGGGTTTACCAAGACATCCCCTTTAGCGAATATTGCTCCTCCTGCGCCTGCCTCAACATTGTCGCTGTCTGTAGCTGTTGTTGCGCTGTTACGAGAGAATGCAATGTTTTGCATTTTGGCATTCTTTTCGGTGTAAATAGCACCGCCCGTGCCTGATGAGTTAGAACTGAAAGTTGTTCCGACATCGTTGTTTCTGATAAGGTTGCCTCTTCTGTCGCGGATATAATTTCCGTCATCATCTTTTCTGTAAGCGTCGTTATTGCCGTATTTGGCATACTTGCCGTCACTGTTGATGTTTATATCGCCTTTAGAATATATAGCACCGCCCTGTCCGACAATTGTTCTTGTTCTTTCCGTTCTTCTTCTCGGCATGGTTATTGTTCTTGTAACCGTTCTCGTGTGTCTTGCACTGTTGTTTGCAAAAGTTCCGTTTGCAACATAAACGGTTGAATCCGCTTCGTTATGAACAGCACCGCCTGATTCCGCTGCAGAGTTTCTGCTAAAGGTGGAGTTTGTGATATATAAATCATCTTTAGCGGAATATACCGCACCGCCTTTACCCACTGCAGAGGTGATAACCGCCGTTCCGTATTTGTTGTTTTCGGTATAGCCGAGAGTTGATGTAGAAACATTTGCCGTTGCAGAGTTAGAACTGAAAGTACCCCAAGTTAATTCAAGGTTCCCTTCGTTGTAAATAGCCCCGCCTAACGGTGATACCGGTGCATTTGTACCGTATGTGACAACGCCGTTTAATACTCTTACGCCTGTGAATACTTCTCTGTTGTATGTTGCTCTGTTTCTTGAGAAGGTACCTGCCACAGGTAAGTTATCGGTATCTATCATCGTTTGGGAAGGTGCGATTGTACCGAGGTTATAGATAGCACCGCCGTTACCGTTTGAGGTGTTATTTGAAAAAGTTGTAAGGGTTTGTCTTTGGTTTGCAGGGTTTGTGTATGCGTCTAAAATGATGGTTGCATCTTCATCATTGAAGATTGCGGCACCGTATTTTGCACTGTTTGCCGTAAAGTTTCCGCCTTGTATTGTTACGGTACTGGAAGCTCCTGTTTCTTCGTTTTTACCCGTATTGTATATAGCACCGCCCTTTTCTGCGGCTCTGTTTGAATAATATGATGATCTGTCAGAGAGGAATTGTCCGCCGTTTTCGTTCGCTACGGCACCGCCGTTTGTTGCGGTATTAGCCTCTGCAGTTCTGTTTCTCGTTCCGAATGTACTGCCTACCGTAGACAGTTTGCCTTCGTTATAGATAGCACCGCCGTCGTTAACCGCCGTATTACGTCTGAATGCTCCGCCGACAGTTGCGGATGCGGTAGTCACTCCGCCCGCGCCATATGTATTATATACGGCACCGCCGTTGTTGCTTGCTTCATTCGCAACGAAGGTTGAGTTTGTTACGTTTAAGTTGGAAACTGTGTTATATTGTCCGTCTATTTCCGTCGGGAGAATAACATCTGATTGTGCGTTATAGATAGCACCGCCGTTTGTTGCGTAGTTTCCGTATCTTGTTGTTACTCTTCTTCTTGTGGTCGGGTTAGCACCGAAGGTTGCATAATTGATTGTCATTATGCCGTTACCTTCATTATAGATAGCACCGCCGTTTATATCTTTTCGACTACCCGTGACGGAAGTATTATTGTTACTGTTATAAAATAGCGTTCTGTTACCACGTCTTGCACCGTTGATGTTTACGGTAGCACCCGTGTTCCTGATTGCGGCACCGCCTTCGCCCTCGCTCTTGGAGCCTCTGAATGCTGTTTGAGAAAGATTAACCGTTCCTTTTTCCGCAGTTAAAGTATTGTGGAAATTGCTGAATACGGTATTATTAATATTTAATGTTTTGTTTTCGCCGTTTATAACCATGCCCGTAATGCCTTCCGCCGCGGTTACGGTTCTGTTATTAAAGTTTACGTTCAAAATATCAGGAATAAGGATATTTCTTGCCTTTAAGGCGTTATTGTCGCTTGCGTCAGGCAAATCTTCCCAGCTGTCTAAGATAATATTTCTTCTGTAGTTCAATGTAGCGGTTGTTCCGTCCCATGAGAAAGTTCCGACTTTTCGTCCCCAATTGAATGAGCGGGTGTTGTTATCATTGCTTGCGTTAAACGCATATACGAGCGGGTTTGTCGCCGCGTCAATATATTCGGGGTTAGAAAATACAAATGTTCCGTTTGAAGTGTATTTTATCTTCAAATACGGTGTGTTTTCGCCATCGTGGTATTTATATAATACGCTTGTTCGTTTTCCGTTTTCATCAAACAGTTGGACTCTCGTTCTGTAATTTGCTCTTGATTGGATTAGCGACATAGTAACAGAGTCGCTCTCATCCGTAAAATCACCAAGAATATTAAAACTGTCACTGTTCAGGATAAAGTTTCCGTCGCCTGCAATAGAGTTGAAATTGAATATATCTGCAGAACTGCCTTCTGAACTAAGATTTACGTCAAATCCCAATTTGGTATCAAAAGATACTGTTACTCTGTTTGCATAAATAGTGTTTATTGTGTTGTTTGCGGAATCATTTATAAATGATAATGTTCCGCCCTGCAGTACCATATTGGCACGTCTGGAATTAGAGCCCAATTGTCCTAAAACAACTGTTCCGTCGCCTTTATCTTCCGAGGCTGTCGGTGCACCGTTAACATATATTGTTAATCCGCGGTTAAAATCGACTCCGTCTTCCAAATCGACTTTGTTATTTCCGTAGGCGGTGAGGTTTAATCTCTGATTCGTTCCGCCCATATAAATATCATTGTAAATCCCTGCTCTTCTGTTATTTGTAAACACAGAGTTTCCGTTTTTTGCAACAACTGTTAAGTTCCCGTTCATCATGGCAATAGCACCACCCTGTCTGGAGGCACTGTTATCGTTGAAAGATGAATTTCTGATTGTTAAACCGTTTCTGTTATTGCTGTTCTTTGTTCTTGAAAAATATATAGCTCCGCCATATCCGGAGTTTCTTGAAGTTCCTCGCGCTTCATTTTGGGTAAAGGTTGAATTTTGAATTTCGCCTAAAAATCTGCCGACATTATAGATAGCACCGCCGTTTTCTGTTGCTGTTGCACTGGTAAAGGTTGAATTAACTATTGCGTTTATTACGGCTCCGCCGTTTGCCCAAATGCCACCGCCATACTTAGCGTGCACTTCGTTAAAGGTAGAATTTGATACGCTGAGCGAACCGCTGTTATTTACGGCAATACCGCCCCCGTTCAGCTGTAATACATTAATATCCGAGAATGTTGCGCCCGAGATTGAACGGCTTGAACCGCCATAAACAACGGTTCTTGAAGTGTTATCGGCATACGCGACCGTCATGCCTGCCAAAAATACAGCCATAAACAGTATGGGTAAAGCATATAGTCTTCTCATAGCCATAATAATCTCTTAATAATTCTCACTACTTGGGGTAACAACCCTTTTAAGGGTTCTTACTTGTATTATAATGTATTTTTCATGAATTTCAACCCTGAATGCAAATTTTATATCCGAAATCAATCAAAATTCATACAAACAGATGAGGAGGGGTAATTAGTAATTCGTAATTCGTAATGCGTAATTAAAAGATACTGGGGCAGTAAGGTACTAAGGCACTAAGAGTTGTCGGATTAGTAAATCCGACCTACGTACTAGGGCACTAAAATTGTAGGTCGGCATTACCATGCCGACAAAATAATCTGTCATTCTGAGCACATGTGATATAGTAAGTGCGAAGAATCTTTTTATAATATTTATTCATAAGATCCTTCGCAATCATTTTAAATGCTTAGTTTTAACGATACGGTTTATTGCTCAGGATGACAAAAGCGTACACTTTACAGATTTGTCCATTGGTGCAAAAAATTGCACCCTACTTTATATCGTAGAGCGGAAATACATTTACCCCTACCACTCTATTTTTGGCGCATGAAGAACCCTGCGATTGTATGGTGTGGGATTATCTTCGATATCGGTCTGCCGTGCGGGCATGTCTGCGGATTTTTACACGTTCTCCAACGTGATATTATCTCCTCCATTTGGAACAAATTAAGTGGTGTGTTTGCCTTGACCGCAGCCTTGCAAGAGGTAGTTATCAATATCTTTTCTTCAAGATTATCAATATCCCCTTCTATGTTTTCCAAAATGTCCGCCAATATCTCTTTCGGCGCATATTTAGATAACATTTGAGGTATCTTTCTGAAAATAACTTCGTTTTCGTTCAAAAACTCTATCCCGTATCCGAATTTTTCAAACTTATCCAAATTATTTTTGATTATATCCGCCTCTTTGTCATCAAGTTTTATTACATCTGAGACAAACAATAGCTGTGATTCGGGAGAATGTCTCGTTTTCAATCTCTCATATATATATCTTTCATCCGCAATATGTTGATCGACAATTTCAAGTCCGTCTTCCACCTCTATTAATATATATGTATCTTTATACTGTCCGATGATTTTGTCTTTTGGTGTTAATTCTTCTTTGATAAAACTTTGTTGAGTCGTGACAGGAGTCGGGGCTGCGTAAGTCGTAGACGTTTTATTTACCGTAAACGGAGCCTTTGTTTCCTCCTCGTCTTCGTCATAAGTTCCTAACGCTTTTGTAAATTTTATGGTATTAACAGAGCTTGCGTCGATATCCGCGTCGCCGTTCTCATCTTTTGGGACGGATTTGTCCGCAAAGGAAATTACGTTATTAGGTTTCGGCGGAGTATCCCACGAGGAAATTCCGCTCTCAACCGACATCCTGATAAAATTAAATACTTGATTAGGATTCTTGTATTTAATCTCTTTTTTTGTCGGGTGGACGTTTATATCAATATCTTCCGGCGGAACTTCAAGTTCCAGAACAACGAACGGGTATTTGCCGTTTGGCATGGTGTTTCTGTAAGCCATATCAATAGCTTTGATAAATACGGGACATTTTACCGTTCTGTGGTTTACAAAAATATGGTAATCTTTTTTGCTTGAGCGCGTAAAATCGGGGGTGCTGACATATCCCTTTATAGATATATTTGATAATCTGTCTTCTTTGTCTACGGGTTTAAGCTTTGAGAACAAATCTTTTGAAAACAGGTTCTTTATCACTCCTTCTACCCCGCTTATTCCGTCTGTTTTGAGCGTTGTTTTGCCGTTATTTTTTAATTCAAACGCAATTTTCGGGTTAGATAACGCCATGGCCGTGACGAGTTCCGAAATATATGCAAACTCCGTCCTTTCGGACTTTAAGAATTTTAACCTGACGGGCAGGTTATAGAACAGGTCTTCCACCTGCATAATAGTTCCGACCGCACAGCCGGTTTTTGAATGTTCAACTTCCGAATTTGCGCAAACAACTTTTGTGCCGTAGTCATAATCTTTTGTTCTGGTGATACAGGTTACTTTTGCGATAGAGATTATACTCGCGAGAGCTTCGCCTCTGAACCCTAAGGTATGTATGTTATACAAATCGTCGCCCGTGGAGATTTTACTCGTTGCGTGCTTTGAGAACGCAAGCACGATATCATCGGGGTGTATACCCGAGCCGTTGTCTGCTACTCTTATATTACGGCATTCATTAGATATTTCTATACTAATCCTTGTTGCTCCCGCGTCGATTGAGTTTTCGACAAGCTCTTTTACAACGGACGACGGACGTTCTATAACCTCTCCCGCAGCTATTTGATTTATGACATTTTTGGATAATTGTTGTATGCGTCCCATAATTCTATTTTCTCACAAAAAGAACCCGCGGTAAATTACAATTAATTTAGGCTGATACTTTAGTGAAGGATATTTTTATATTTGTGAAGACAAACCCTCATCCTGCATTTGTAGGGCTCCTTCGTCGCCAACAACTGCTGTCCTTCCCCCAGAGGTGGAAGGGCCATAACCCCTCTACCTCTGTCTTTAAATAACTTTGTGCAAAAGACAGTCATTCGTTGAGGCTGTCGCCTGCTACTCATTATGTCTTTTGCTTACCGGTCGTTGCCGTCCGTTATTTCGCTGGGAGAGGGTAGAATTTGTTATATTTTGCGATAGCGAAATATTAGAAATTCGGGTGAGGGTTTGTCTGTTAGCTATAAACTTTATTTAGATATTATAAAGAATAAAATTTTTGTTTGAATTAATCGTACCTTTAAACAATTTATTCTATCAATTCCAGTATTTTCCTACACTATATAAACACACATTTTTCGTCCGTACATGCCGGCATGTACTAAAAAGGATAACAATAATAGTTATAAAACATTATGGGCTTTAAATAATTATGCACTGTGAATTGTGCACTAAAAACGGGCGCACTTCTCCCTTACATTGCAGGTTGCGGTTGAGCAACAGGCTGTATTCTTCTGTAGTTGGCTGCTTTGGCGTTGACGGCATAACATGCTATGGCTAATCTTTGCGATAATTTAAAATAGTTGATGGCATTACATGACGCGTTGTTCATAACCTCAAAAACTTCATCGGCAGAATATTTTGATTCCGTTGTATTATGGTTATCAACCTGTTCTTTTGCATATTTTTCTACCAATAATTTATCAATGTAATCACGTGCGCCAACTGCCATAGTTTATACCCTTTTCTATATTCTGTTTTTATTTATACCCTGTTCCTAAGTTATTTTATTACAGAGGCACAATCTATAGAACCTGAGAACGGTTGCTTAGTCCCGACTCGCCTCCGAGCCCAATGACTACGAATTCAGGAGCCTTTGATAAATTGGTTTTGAATATCCTCTTTAAATTTTACCTATTAAATTGTACCCTGTAATAAGTTATCCCTTATGTATATATATAAAGTATATCCCTCTCTGGAAATTGCCTTTTATGTTACGGTTTGTTAATTTTTTGTTACAATTAGGCAAATGTACAATGAATAGTGAATTATAACCGACAATATAATTATAAATTTTACAAGTTTTGTAACAATTTGATTAAGAAAAGTTGCTTTTTCTTAAATTATGGGTATATAAATAGTATATCATAGAAATCGAGTTTTATTGAAATGTGTTTGAAAGTCGAATGTGCTCGTTAGTCTATCTTATAAAAGTAAATAAAAGGTGAACGTAAATAGAACTTAATAGCTTATTGTACTGTTCAAAATTATTTACTCCTTAAATACCCCATCCATAAATTTGTGTACAAAAAATCAATATAAGCAATTGTGTGCGCTATAGAAAAAGCGTTGGAGGGTTATTGCTTATATCAAGAAGGAGCTTTTATGACTAACAACTTACCAATCAAAATGAAGAGAACATCTCAAGCAACCAGACCATCTGACAACCGTGTTTTGAAATCTTGCACGGATTCCGATTTAGCTCGTTATATCAGAGATATAGCTAAATTTCCCGCTTTATCCGCTGACGAAGAAAGAGAAATAGCGAAGCGTGTTAAAGCAGGCGACGAGGAAGCTAAAAAGGTTTTAATCCAATCTAATCTTAAATTGGTCATCAGTGTTGCAAAAAAAGCAATCCATATGTCAGCTTTGCCTTTGATTGACTTAATCCAAGAAGGTAACTTAGGCTTGATGGTTGCTGTAGAAAAGTACAACTGGAAATTGGGCTACAAATTCCAAACTTATGCTACATGGTGGATTAAACAAGCTATGTTCAAAGCAATCTCAGAACAATCTCACAGCATGAAAATCCCTGTATACATTCAGGAAACATTGTCCAAGTTCTCAAAAGTAAAAGCAGAAATGGAAAGAAAATATAACTGTCAGGTTAAAAACAAAGACGTTGCAGAAAAAATGAATATCTCTCCTGACAAATTGGATACTTTCTTATCTGCATATTCAAAAACAATCTCTATCGAAGGCAGCATGGAATGCCACAACGGTAAAGAAATGAATGTTGCAGATATCTTGGAAGATACAAAATCAGACGTACAAGCAACTGTTGAAGCAGAAAACCTCAAACGTGATTTAGAGGCTGTTATTTCAACTTTGAAACAACGCGAACAAGATGTTGTAAAAATGCGCTACGGACTCGGGAACATATCAAAAAGAACTCTTGAAGAAATCGGAAACATCTATGGTGTAACCAAAGAATGCATCCGCCAAACAGAGTTGAGAGCATTGAAAAACATGAGAAACAGCAAATTGCTCAACTGCTATGTTGAAGGTTAATTTTAAATTGTTGAAGTGTAAGTAGAGAGACATACGAGAAGACTCGTATAAGGTTGAGTGTCAGACGACACAAGTGATGAAAGGAAAGTTCAAATTATAACTTTCCTTTTTGTTTTGGGGTAGGGGTAAATATAATTCGCCAAAACTCGTTATATATCAATGTAAACGATAATATGGATAATATTTTTATTATTTGCCTCCACCGCTTATGCATGCCGGAATGGCGTCGATGATTTTTTTGACTTTGACTATTTTGATATCGTCAAATTTTTCATCAACTCGGTTTGTTGCAGGAATAAGAATCTTTTTAAACCCGAGTTTTTCAACTTCTCTTATTCGTTTTTCTATGTTGCTGACGGCTCTTATCTCGCCCGAAAGCCCGATTTCCCCAACTATTGCCGTATGAGGATCTATCATAACATCTTTGGCACAAGTCGCAACTGCAAGCGCAATGCCTAAATCCGCCGCAGGTTCTTTGACGTCAAACCCGCCCACAACATTCACATAAACATCCTGTTTAGATAGGTTCAATCCTACTCTTTTTTCTAATACAGCTAGGATTTGTAAAACCCTGCTAAAGTCCACCCCGTTTGTGACACGTCTCGGGTTCGGATATGGCGTCGTCCCGACCAAAGCTTGGATTTCCACAAGCATAGGTCTCGTTCCCTCATTTGTCACAATAATGGTGCTCCCTGTCGTCTGCGACTGGTCATATTCTTTTATAAATATCTCCGACGGGTTCAAAACTTCTTTCAGCCCGTCCTCTCCCATCTCAAAAATACCGACCTCGGAGGTGTTTCCGAACCTGTTTTTTACGGAGCGCAAAATCCTGTAAGTTTTATACTTATCCCCCTCAAACTGAATAACCGTATCAACCATATGTTCCAAAACCTTCGGACCTGCAATGTTCCCCTCTTTGGTAACATGCCCGATTATCAGCATGGTTATGTTTTCACTCTTAGCTACCCGCATAAGCTCGTTGCAACATTCTCTAATCTGCGAAACACTGCCCGCAGAGCTCTGGACATTCTCGGAATATATCGCCTGAATACTGTCTATAACAACCATATCGGGTTTTTGTTCAAGTATGTGTTTCTTTATTAATTCAAAATTAGTCTGCGAATAAATATATAAATTATCCGTATTAATCTTTAACCTGTCGGAGCGCAGTTTTACCTGTGCAGAAGATTCTTCCGCAGAAATATACAAAACTTTTTTGCCCGATTTTGAGAGTTCTCCGCCTGTCTGGAGCAAAAGTGTTGATTTTCCTATCCCCGGATCACCCGCAAGGAGCACGAGTGAGCCTTGCACAAGCCCTCCGCCGAGCACTCTGTCAAATTCCGATATATTAGTAGACAATCGTATCTCTTCGCCGAGTTTAACATCCTTTATCAGCATCGGAGGCGGGGCATTATCAACTACAAAATCAGAAGTCTTCGGCTTGTCGTCCGAGACAACCTCTTCAACGAAGGTTTCCCACATTCCGCACTCGGGGCATCTGCCCATATAACGCGCGGTTTCATATCCGCACTGCTGACATACATATTTTGTCTTTACCTTTGCCATATATTTTCGGGGTATAATCGTACCCCGCTCCCTGCTCTGTCGCTAACAGTTTTATTATATCGGATAAATAGGTTTTGGTAAATATCGGGGTTGTTTTGTTTCGGAAGAAATTTTGTTTGGTTGTGCCGGTGCTACATTTTCCGCGGAATTTTAAATTTTGTCGGCATAGTAATGCCGACCTACAATCTGTTATAAAGATTCTTCGCACATACTTGGTTGAATGTGCTCAGAATGACAGTAACGCTTGATTATCAAATCATATATTGGTGCGAAACATCGCACCCTGTTTATTCCTCCGCAGAGAAAGTAGGGTGCGGTCACCACCGCACCAACATAATTGTGAAACAACAACTAATTCAACACCGATTTTGCCTCATCTATCGGTATTGCAAATCCTATACCGATATTAGAGGTGTTGTTATCGGGGTTATAGATTGCCTGATTTATGCCGATGACTTCGCCTGCTGTGTTTAGGAGTGGGCCACCGGAGGAGCCGGGGTTTATGGCAGCGTCGGTTTGAATTTTATTGCGTTTATGGTCTATGCGCGACACTATTCCTTGGGTTAAAGTCCCGTTAAATCCGAAGGGGTTACCTATCGCGAGGACTTTTTGACCTACCTTGACGGTGGAGGATTTACCTGCGGTGATTGTTTTTAGGGATTTATCAGTTTTAATTTTCAATACCGCCAAATCGTTATCGGAGCCAAGCCTTTCTACAACCGTAGCTTTGTATTTGTCGCCGTTTGCGGTTGTGACGGTAATGTCGTCACTGTTTGCGATAACGTGAGAGCTTGTGAGGATTACCCCGCGGGAATTTATTATACATCCCGAACCGCTTGAAGTTCCGTTCGGGATTTTCGCGTCTATCGCAACGATTGCGGGATTGATTTTTTCATAAACATGTATGTTTGTTATTTCGTCTTTGTCATAAGCAAATGTCGGGTTTAGCGCACCGAACATTATCGCAAATATTATTATCAGTCGTTTCATTTTCCCTCCGATTTTTATAATACACCCTATTTCTACATTTTTATCATTGGTGCGAAACATCGCACCCTACTTTTCAAGTTAAAAGTTATAAGTTCAAAGTTCTAAGTTATTGACGTTGCACTTTTAACTTTGCACTTTGCACTAACTTAATATCTTTAATTATGCATTATGAATTATGCATTGTCTTTGCCCTGAATTTAATCGTTATGTTAAGCGTTCCTGTTGATATATATTGTCAAGATTAAAGTTTTAAACTATAATAGAGGGGTAAAAACGTAAAAGATTTATAAAAAAGGAGAAACAGATGTCAAGAATAGACTCATTCAAACAAGCATTAAGCGAAAAAAGAGCAGTAAAAATTATTTCAGGTATTGATAATTTTGATGTTAACAGAGTAAAAAATGTTGTAATTGCAGCAGAACAAGCAGGCGCATCAGCAGTAGATATTTGTGCTGACAGAGAAATCATTTCTATGGTTAGAAATATGACTGATATGCCAATATTCGTATCATCAATCAAGCCTCAAGAATTGGCTGATGCAGTTGCATTAGGCGCAGATGCTATTGAATTGGGTAACTTCGACGCTTTATATAAAAACGGTATGTCATTCAATGCTGAACAAGTTTTGAATCTTGTTCGCGAAACATTGAACCTTATCAACAAGGAAGATGTTTTCTTCTGTGTTACTATCCCTGGTTCAATCGAAATTTCAGACCAAATTTCTATGGCAAGAAAATTGGAAGAATGGGGCATTGATTTAATTCAAACAGAAGGACATTTCTCAGAAAACAATATGTCAACAGGCGTTAAAGGTTTGTTAGACAGAGCTGAATTAACTTTGGCTAACACTATTGAACTTTCAAGAAATGTTGAAATTCCTATTATGACAGCTACAGGCATCAACCCTACAACAGCATCTTTGGCATTCGCTTCAGGTGCAAGTGCAATCGGCTGCGGTTCTTGCGTAAACAAATTAGATTCTGAAATCTCAATGATTGCAGTAGCAAAATCATTGGTTGAAATCGCTAACAGAAACGTACACCACGTTCCTGAAATGGTTTAGTCAATCTAAAGAATTGTATAAATAAAAACAGTCTCGCATTTGCGAGGCTGTTTTTTATTGTCTCATATTTAATTTAAAAATTTATGACCTGATTAGAATTTTTCCAATATATTTTTATTTTGGTGCAAAAAATTGCACCCTACTTTTCAAGTTGATTGTATGTTCAAAGTTTAGAGTTAATAACTTTGCACTTTGCCCTATTTTTAGTGCCCTGGTTGTAGGTCGGATTTACCAATCCGACAATAACTATGCATTATGAATTTTATTTTTTTCCCCTCTCAACTTTTTAGATGATATTTAAAACAAGTTTGTTATTTTTTTTCAGATTATGCCGTAAACAATAATATGGAAAGCGAAAGCTTTTCATACCTCCTCCCCAAGTCTAGTAGCCGCTCTTACAAAAGACGGCTTTTTTTTTGCGAAATTACGGGCGAGTGACGACTGCGACAGCAGGCTAACTCGAGGAGCGAGTGCGAAATGAGTGACAGGCGGAAGCCGAAACGAATGGCAGCAACGAGCGATAAGTAATTTCAAGACAGCGGATTTTCGGTAGGGTGACGGCAAACGATAGTGAGCCTAACCCGTAAGAGCATAAAACACGTAAACGGCGGCTAAATTCGATAGGATTTAAAAGCCGTTTTAGTGTTATGCGCACCCGAATAATCCAAGACAGCGAAATTATGTGCGGACGACGCGAACGAAAGCGAGCTAGTCCGAGGAGCATTCTGCCGAACAAAATCCAAGTAGGGTGCGATGTTTCGCACCAATACGCAAATCGTATTGAAAAAACCATAACATTTCTTAATAAAAAACACATAATTAATCAATCTCTACAGATGTATATACTTTATATATACACAAGGGATAAAAATATTTCCAAGGGTAAAATTAAACAGAAAAGGAAAACCGAAAACATCGGATTGTATTGTTATTTCAACTTATATTGAAAACGTACAAACAGGTGGCGCGGGCTTATATTGACCTGAATCGGGAATATGATATTCCGAATAGAATACGAGGATAAAGGGTACAAAACATGGCAGTCGGAGCTAGAGATTACATCGACAAACTGCTTGTCGAAAAGTATGCTAAAGAACAGGTGGATAACCATGAGCAGACAGATTCAAAATATTCGCCTGACGAAGTTTACGAAGTTATGAATAACGCTTCGGGTAACATGATTAATTATTTCAAGCTGTCACAGAGATTAGCAATAGCCTGTTATGCAGTAAATGCAAAGGCGGCGGAATATCGTAGAGTACAGCCTGTTGCAGCAGCGGGATAATTAGTACAAAATTTCAAAAGAGGGATAATGCAGACTCAAAAACATTTACCCAATCCCTCTTTTTTATAAATATGTTATCTGAGGCATTCGGTCGGCTGACGGCATAACTTTTATGCAACGGAAACGCCGTCCGAAATGAACTTCAAATCATTATAGACGGTGTAACCGTCCATCGGCTCAAAATCTTGATTTATGACAAAATAAGTCGAGCCTGAACCTGACATGATGCTATCGGGGTATTTTGCCTTGATGGCTTGCAATTCTTTGTAGTCATCAAATACCGCCGTTTCCAAATCGTTGTATAAAAACTGACAAATGTCCGTTCCGATTTTTATTGCATCGACCATTTTTGATGTCATGTCGTAATTAGGTTTATTTGTGAGTTCGGAATATTTTGTATAAGCCTCTTTTGCGCTTATGCCGAGGTCATTTGGTTTTATTAGTGATACATTATATTCTCTGAACGGTAATTTTGTGATAACTTCGCCTCTGCCTGTTGCAAGGAGGCAACCGCCGCCGAGACAAACATTCAGGTCGGAGCCCAGTTGACTGCATAAATTGTGCATTTCCGCAGGCGTTAACACATCATCAAACAATTTATTCAATCCGAATATTGTTCCCGCGCCGTTAGTGCTTCCGCCCGCAAGCCCTGCGGAGACGGGTATATGTTTTTCTATATGTATAGTTGTTTTATAACCTTGTCCGTTATGGTTTTGTGCAAATTTTTCACTGTTATAAAATATGTTTGCCGCTTTCCAAACGAGGTTTTTTTCGTTGTAAGGTATTTCATTGCTTGTGCCTGACAAAACAATCTCTGATTCGCCGCTTTTTTCAACGGATATCGTGAGATAATCATACAGACTAATCAGTTGCATAACGCTTTGGATATTATGAAATCCGTCAGGGCGTTTGTTCACAACTTCTAACGTTAGATTAACTTTTGCGGGTGTTTTTATTTTTATACTTTTCATAATTTTAATTTATTTTAAAATCCCCGCAATGTCAAACAGATAATAAAACTTGTTCTTCGTCCGCCTGTTATACCCTTGACAAAATGTGGAATATAGTAAATAATAAAAATGCAGGGTGGCACTTGCTCAAGGTGCCGATAAAGTTCCCTGCTAAATTGGTAATTTTAATGCTATTGCACAAATCGCTATTGCGAGCAATAGCATTATTACTTTATTCAGCAATTTTCTACCTCCTTTTTTGGTCTTTCAATTTTATAGATTGTAGCCAAGCGGATAATAGAGGTTTACTTTAACCCTGCATAACTATATTAACATATTTTCAAAGTTGTGTCTATAAAAATAGTAGGTTAAGCATACCTGCCCAACAAATATGACTTGATATAATATTATTTTCATGATTTAATCTTCATACAGAGTTTACACTCCGACCAAAGAAAGGCTTTCGGGCAGAGGGGGGGGTAAAAAGGGGGCAGACCTTTTAGATGAAAGTAACCCGTTTTATTCCAAAATATAAAAATCCTCAAATATATTCCCGAAAGATTAGTTTAAAAAACTAATAAATCAAATATTGAATAAAAACAGAGATATAAAATTAGCGAAATATGCAGGGTTTTGTTACGGCGTAAAACGTGCGGTAGACACGGTTAAAAAGTTGAAAGCCGACAATCCCGACAAAAACATTTACGTTTTGGGTGAACTTATCCATAACACTCAAGTTATCCAAGAATTGGACAAGCTTGGGATTAAGACTATTTATGAACTTCCGGAAAAAGGTGACGGGATTTGTGTCATAAGAAGTCACGGAGCTTCACCTGAAGTGTTTGAAAATATTAAAAAAGCGGGATTTGAGATAGTTGATTTAACCTGCCTTGATGTGAAGAAGGTTCAGCAGCAGGCAATAGAGCTTGCCAAAGAGGATTATTTCCTCGTAATCGTGGGCAAGCCGGAACACCCCGAAGTTGTGGCTATAAAAGCCAATGCGGAACAATACAGCAAAAACGTTGTTGTAGCAAGTAATTCCGAAAAATTAAAACCATACGAAGAACAGATAAAGAAACATAAAAAAGTCGGAGTAGTTGTTCAAACAACCCAAAGACTTGAAAATCTTTTGGATATTGTTAATTATTTAACTCCGTTATCAAAGGAATTACGTATAAAAAATACTATTTGTAAAAGCACTTCTATGCGTCAGAAAGAGGCAAGAGAACTTGCAAAAGAGAACGATTTAATGATTGTTGTCGGCTCTAAAAAGAGTGCAAACACAACGCACTTAGCAGAGATATTGAAGGATTATGCAAAGACAATTCATATCGAAAACGATGAAGAGTTGAAAGATTATGCCGACATAATCAATAATGCAAAGAATATAGCGGTTACGGCGGGTGCATCCACTCCGCAAAACGTTATAGAACGAGTTGTTGAAGAAATAAAAGGAGGAATATAAATATGGTAACTATGGAAAAAGATAAACAATTGGACGAATTTGAACAATTGTTGGAAGATTCATTATCAAAACAACATTCCGTAGCCGATATCGTAGAAGGTACGGTTATGAGAAAGGAATCTGACGGATATTTAGTAAGCGTTAAGGGTGCTAAAATGGAAGCATACTTACCGCAAAAAGAAATCCCTACGGATGAAACTCTTGAAGTAGGCGACGTAAAAGAATTTTACGTATTGAGAGAAGAAGACGATGACAACCCTATGCAATTGTCATTGAGCAGAATCGCATTTGCTCAGGCATGGGCTCAATTGAACGACGCTAAATTACAAGGTGATACAATCCTTGCTAAGGTTGAAAAGACTGTTAAGGGTGGTGTTGTTGTTGATGTTGCAGGTTTGAAAGGTTTCATTCCTTCATCTCAATTGAGAACAGGTGTTCCGTTCGACGGACTTGTTGGCACTAAGATTGAGGCTAAAGTTCTTGAGGCTGATCCTAAGAAAACAAAACTTATCTTATCTCAAAGACAAGCTGTTGCTGAACAAAGAGACCAAATGGTTGATAACGTTCTTGCATCATTGGAAGAAGATTCCGTTGTTTCAGGTACAGTTGTAAGAATTACAGACTTCGGTGCTTTCGTTGATATCAACGGTATTGACGGACTTTTGCCTATCTCTGAAATTTCTTGGCAAAGAATTAAACATCCTTCAGATGTTCTTTCTTTAGGTCAAAAATTGGAAGTTAAGATTATCAAGATTGATAACGAATTAAAGAGAATTTCATTGTCATTAAAGAGAATGGGCGAAAACCCTTGGCAACAAATCGAAGGCAAATTCGAAGAAGGTCAGGTTATAACAGGTACTGTTAATAAGATTACTACCTTCGGTGCTTTCATCAACATCTTCCCAGGGGTTGAAGCATTGTTGCCTGTAGCAGAAATGAGCAATGAAAACGTTAATCCGTTCGATATGTTCAAAGTCGGCGACGAAGTAAAAGTTCTTATCAAGAGATTCACTCCGCAAGAACACAGAATTGCTTTGAGCATTAAAGACATTCCTGCTGAGGCATAGGCGGGGGTAAATGTATTGGGTTAAGTTTTAATCCTATGCATTAACTTTAAATATAAATAAAAAGGCTGTCCCGAAAGGACAGTCTTTTTTTATTTTAATTTTGCAAGTGCATTTAGTGTTTCATTGTAAATCTTTGTGTTGTTTGTTTTTAGAGCGAGAGTTTTTGCTATGACTAAATCCTCTTTTCCCGAAACTTTATCATTTTGCATTATCTTTAAAACCCCTCTGTTGTAAAAAGCCTCCGCGTTTTCCGAATCCAATAAAATGGAAGTATTATAATCAGCCAGAGCTCCTTTATAATTTTTCAAGTGCCTTTTGCAAATTCCTCTGTTACAGTATGCACTTGAGTTTTTAGGATTTATTTTAATAGCTTTGTTGTAATTCGCCAGTGCGTTTCTGTAATCTTTCAGCCCTATTCTGCAAATGCCTATATTGTAATACAATTCATCATCATGCATTCCTAATTGAACCGCTTTGTTAAAATCATTCAAAGCCCCTTTGTAATCCTTTAAGGCACCCTTGCAAAGTCCGCGGGAATAATAGGCATCCTGATATTTAGGGTTTATGGTTATAGCATTTCCAAAATCAATTATTGCTTCTTTATAATTTTTCAGCTTATATTCGCAATATCCCTTTTCAAAGTAAATAAATTGGTTTATTTCTTCGACAGACGAATCATGCAGAGCCAGTAAATTGTCCATATCCGTAATTGCGTCGTTATATTCTTTTAGTTGGATGTTACAAAGCGTTCTTAATGCCAGAGTCCTTGCATTGTGTCCATCTTTATTTAAAATTTCATCACACAAAAAAAGAGCGGCGTCATAGTTATGTTCTTCAAAGAAAATATTAGCTAAATCATGCATAGAAGCTGTATCTTCTTTGTCATATGCAATTGCGCATGCAAAGCATTTCTTTGCCAGTTTTTTGTCATTTTTTATATTGTAAATTTTTCCGAGCCCTCTGTAGGCATAGGAATATTTTTTATTTAATTTTATGGCTTTTAAATAATCAAATTCCGCTCTTTTATAGTATTGTATCTCTTGTTCCAAATCTGCTCTGGCATTATAGGCTTCATAATTTCTTGGCTTTAATTTGATTGCATAGTCATAATCTAAAAACGCGCCGTCATAATCTCTAAGGTCGGCTTTTATATCACCGCGCAATATATAATATTCACTTCTTTTAGGTTTGAGAAGTATTGCTTTGTCCGCATCTTCCAGTGCTTTTTCGGAATTATCGGAAATGTACAGTAGACTGCTTCTAAGATAATAAGCCTCGGCATTTCTCGGGTTGAGCCATATGGCATTATCCGTTTCTTTTATTGCCTCTTCCGTTTTGCTGTTATCCATAACAAATATCGTTGCACTGCGATTTACGCATTCTTTTGATAATTTATTTACGGATTTAGCATTTGCGGGACAAACCAAGCAACCTAACAACAATATTACAATACATAATTGTTTTAAATTTTTCATGCACATTAAATCTTTTCCTAATATAAGTAATCCTTGAAAAGTTTATGATAAAACTCTTGTTTATTCAATTACATATTAAGAAAAATTACGCATGTTTATTAAAAACTTTTTAGTAGCTTTTATTTGCCCCTTTATCCCTCTAGCCTCTGAATATCGTCTGTTCTCTGTCAGGTCCGACGCTGACGATTTTGATAGGGCAGTCGAGTAATTCCTCTAAGCGGGCAAGATATTTTCTGGTATTCTCAGGTAGTTTGTCATAATCTCTTATGCCTGAAATATCTGTCTTCCAACCTTCAAATGTTTCATAAACAGGTTCTAAATATTTATGCATATAAATATCGGTCGGATAGTAGTCGTAAACTTTTCCGTTGCGAGTGTCTTTGTATGCCGTGCAAACCTTTATCTCATCAAACGTATCAAACACATCAGCCTTGGTAAGAGCGATAGAAGTCAATCCGCCTACCAGTACGGCATATTTCATAGTGACGGCATCAAACCAACCGCATCTTCGCGGTCTGCCTGTTGTGACACCGTACTCGTGTCCGATTTCTCGAATCTTAGCTCCGACTTCGTCGTTTAATTCCGTGACAAAAGGACCTTCCCCGACTCTTGTTACATACGCTTTGGCGACACCAACGACCTCATCTATCATACAAGGTCCGTAACCGCTCCCTGTTGCGGCTCCGCCACCTATAGGGTTAGAACTCGTAACATAAGGGTATGTTCCGTAATCCACATCAAGCATTACACCCTGTGCACCCTCAAACAGAATGGTGTCTTTTTTGTGTTCGTTTAACAGTTTTTGCCAATCAAAACAAACGTATGGTTTGAAAATTTTTGCATATTCTTCGCAAAGCCCCGTTATACAATCTTTTGTGAACGGTTCCAATCCGTAAACTTTTTCCAATTGTTTATTTTTGAGTGGCAGAATAATATCCAATTTTTCTTTCAGAGCCTCAAGGTCATATAAATCCTGAACCTTGAACCCGATTCTTTGGTATTTGTCGGTATAAGTAGGACCAATACCTTTTTTTGTTGTTCCGATTTTGCCTTTCCCGCCTTTAGCCTCTGTGCAGCCGTCAATCTCTGTATGATACGGCATCGTAATAGATGCAAGAGGGGAAATCTTAAGGTTTG
The DNA here is from genome assembly GCA_002481545.1 of Cyanobacteria bacterium UBA7753. Taxonomy (GTDB): domain Bacteria; phylum Cyanobacteriota; class Vampirovibrionia; order Gastranaerophilales; family Gastranaerophilaceae; genus UBA2883. The sequence goes on from DLEF01000008.1 coordinate 20,141, forward strand.
ATAAATCGACTTTTTGTGATTTTAACTCTTCTAACTCATGCTTGAAAGCCTCCGGAAGAATAACCGTGCCTGCTCCGAGCATGCAAATCTTGTTTTTATATAAAATTCCTGAAGGTATCAGGTGAAATTTATATGTTTGATTGTCTGTCACAACGGTATGTCCAGCATTGCATCCGCCCTGATAACGTATTATAAAATCAGCTTTTTGTGCTAACAAATCCGTGATTTTGGCTTTCCCTTCGTCACCCCATTGAGCTCCGACAACAACAGTATTTTTCATTCTTACTCTCCCGATATATCTTGTCAGGCAGTGCCTGACCTACCATCATACAAATATCTTTTGGCGAAATATCGCACCCGTAACCCTCGGATTTTACAACCCGCAGTTACATTTTTATTATATATCATAAAGGAAATTAAGATATTCTTCTTATCATTTCTTGTGCTTCTTCGCATTCAGGGAAAATGTCGGTTAATTTGTATAACACTTCGAGCGCGTCATCGTTTCTGTTCAAGTGTTCCAAGCATTTTGCTTTGTTTAACATCAAAGGCGTGCTGTTTTCTGTCGTTTTCAAAAGTGCATCAAAAATGTTCAAAGCCTTTTCGTATTCGCCCAATTCATAATAAGTAAGTGCCAAAAGGTTCTTTGTTTCTTTATCAGGGTTTTGTTCCAATGATTTTATGAAATAGATTTTTGCCTCTTCGTATTTTTTCATCGAGTAGAAAATTCTGCCCGCGAGAAACTGGATATATTCGTGTTCAGGTTGGTCATGTAAGGCTGATAATATCAGCTCTTCCGCCTCTTCAGGTTGGTGAAGTTCAAGTTTATTCATAGCACTTAATGATTTCGCGACAACATCATCTTTTATATTGAGTGCTTTTTCGTAATATTTATCTGCCTCATCATATTTTGAGATTGCATACAGATAATTTGCATACTCAAATAATATGTCGAAATCGTCAGGCGCAAGCTCCAACGCTTTATGAAACTCATCATCCGCATAATCAAACAGTCTTTGGTTTAAGTATATAACCCCCAAATCCTTATGTGCGGTTGCGTTTTCGGGATCCATTTTTAAGACTTTCTTAAATATTTTCTCTGCCGTTCCCGTGTCATACAGTTGTGTTGATAAAATCGCATACTGATACAAAGTGTCTGACGTAGGCGACGCCTTCAACAGAACGGAATCATAAATATCTTTTGCGTGTCTGAATTGTCTTGTTTCTATATAAAGACTTGCCAACTTTTGTGCCATCGTAACCGAACGAGGGTTTCTTGAAACCAAGCGTTGCATTATTTTTATAGCCTGCTCGTAATCTTTCAATAACTCATAGCAGTTTGCCAAATTGTATTGGAAAAAGTCTTTTTCGGGATGTAACAGTGCCAGTGCTTTATAGTGTTTTGCAGCTTTTTTGATAAATCCCGCCTTCATCTCGGACAGCGCCAAAGATACAAGATAGTTTTCCTTGTTCTCAAGCTGATATGCTTTTTCGAAATAATCGCAGGCCTGTGCGTGCTTGTTTTGTATCTGATAAATAGATGCAATATTATAATAAGAAACCGAGTCATCAGGTTTTATTCTGATAGCCTTTTTGTAGCATTCAATGGCTTTTTCTCTCTGTCCTACCATTAAATATGCTGTTCCTAAATTGTTGTAAATCTGCGGATGAGAAGGATTGAGCGCAAGTGCTTTTTGTAAATAATCAATCCCGTCATTATAACGCTTTAGCGTAATACTTGCAGTTCCGATTAAGTAATCGAAAGTGTAATCCGTAGGTGCTAATGTTTTTGCCTTTTTCGCCAACTCAATCGCATTAATTTCACGGTTCGTGCGCATATATATTATGCACAAATCTTTGTATGCGTCGATATAATTTTCTCTTATTGCAAGAACTTTGAGATAATATTTTTCGGCGTCGAGTATTTGCCCGAGTTTGTCATAGCAGTTTGCAAGATAAAACAGCGCTGTTGCGTCTTCCGGTGATATTTTGACTGCTTTTTCAAAAGCTTTTTTTGCCGCCTCAAAGTCATTTAGGTTAACATTTACGAGCCCGAGGAGCTTTACCGCCTCGATATCGTTGTCATGACCTTCTTGAAAATACTGCTCCAGCGACTTTTTCGCCTCGTTGTAGCTTTTCTCTGATATTAAATCTCTTATTTCTTCCAATTCACTCATATAAAAATTATACTACAGGAATGGGGTAAATAAAGAGGGGAGGGGTAAATATTTATAAATTTTTATGTTCAAATAAAAGAGTAAAAACAGATTGATAAATAATGAAGGCAATATAAATGAAACAGGTTAAAATCACGGTTTTAAAGCGCACATGGAATGAAGATTTGGTAAATAAATATGCAACCCCTGATTTAGCACCTTGCGAATATCATAAAGAAGGTGAAGTTTTCTATTCTAACGGCTGGCAGAAACCCGAAGCGCTTTGCGATAACGCTTGGAAATGTATGCAGGAATATGTTATCGCTCTGGCACACGGTGCGGAAAATTTCTATGATGGGGAATTATTAAACAAAAATGCATTCCTTGCCTCTTGCAATGACGGGTTCCGTCCTGTATGTTTTTTGATTGAGGCAACAGAGGAAAATGCTGATTTGTTTGTTGATAAAGATGGGTTGAGCCACTAAAATAATTTTTTATAAGAAGCATATAAATTGGAAATTATTGTTTTACTTTTAATTTTATCTGTAAGTTTAAATATATATTTATTCAATGATAAAACGAAATATATTTCAAAAGGCGCATTAAAAATGCTAAGAATATTCTGTGAATATCTTGATTTGTTCGTATTTAAAAATAATGATATAAAAAAGGGTTATAAACCTCTTAATTGGAAAAAATTAAATAATTTTAAAATAGCTATTGAAAGGGCTATAAAATATACATCAATGGTTGATTATTTCTTTCAAGATTTGAATGACATCGGATATTATAAGTTATCTCCAAGCTTCAAAAGCAGTATATATTCAATTTCAGCGCAAATGAAAGGTCCTTCCGATGCAGACATTAGAAGGTTATCTGAAATAATAGTAAAACATTTCAATAAAATGATAGAAGAGGATAACGAACAGTAGAATACTATTTTTCGCACCATTACATAAATGTTGCTTGGGGTGGTTTTATTTTACTAAATCGTCGTTGATAACGACATCGCCTTGTCTGAATATTTTTATACCGTCGTTGAACACGCCTGCGACGGTTGAGGCTCTGCCCTGTGCTTTCAGACCATGGTCTTTGACAACATAATCGACGCTGTCTCCTATATATTCAACCGCCTGTTCATAGGTGAGTGCTGCAGGCTGAGAGGACAAATTCGCGCTTGTTGTTGCAAGCACCTGCGTATCTATTGATTTACAAATATCAGCGAAAACCTCGTCGTCAGGGACTCTTATCCCGACAGTCGGCAAACCTGATGTTATATAATCGGGAGTCTCGCTGCTTTTGTTCATAACGAGAGTCAGTGCCCCCGGGAAATATTTTTTTATAAGAATTTGAGCGGATTTCGGGATATTATCCACATACTTAATGAGCGGATAAATGTCAAACGACATAAGAATGAGCGGTTTTTTCGGATCGCGGTGTTTTATTTCATAAATACGTTTTACGGCTTTTTCGCTCTCAGGCAGGCAACCCAAACCCCAGACGGTATCCGTAACGTATGCGATTACTCCGTCATTCTCAAGTATATCTTTTATTTTATTTTTTTCTTCCGGCTCTAACATAATTCTTTAACATCCGTTACGCAAAATGTTTGATTAAGTGCAATCGGTTATACACAATATTTTGCGTAATTATATATTTTTAAAGAAAATCTTCTCCGTCGTCGAGTCCTTCGATTTCAAGGTTATCATCATCGACATCTTCGCCCATATCAAGGAGTTTCGGATCTTCTTCTTTTTTCTTCTCTTCTTTCTTTTTGTTCTTTTGGTTGCGTTTATTTACATAAACACCCATTCCGCCTCCGGCGTCTTTATCGGAGGAGTATGATCTGAAAGGATCACTTCCGCTTATTCCAAATGCCATAAGTTACCTCGCTTTCATTTCTATTATAATTTATTTTTCGGGTTTTGTACACCCCAAAATAAAAGATACTAAGATACTGGAGCACTAAGGCACTAGGATAGTGCAAAGTTAAAAGTACAAAGTTATTAACTCTAAACTTTTCACTTAAAACTTATAACTTTGATTTATCGAGATACTTTCACATACATTTCTATTTTGTGTTCTTCGGCGGATAATGTTCTGTGATTTTTCGGCTGATTCGCAGGGTTGTATTTGATTACATTAACCTCGTTTTGTTTGATGTATTTTGAAATATCGTTCTCAATCCTGCCCGAACCGCTAAACTTATAACAAACATCCTGACCGTTTATATTCAACAGCAATTGTTTAAGCCCTGTGCTGTTCGGAATAACGAGAGTTGCTTTTTTAAACGGTTGATAAAAACATACATTTTTTGCACTCTTTCCGATTTCTATAGGTTTTGTGCCGAGCACTATTCCTTTGTAATAATGGCTCAAAATAGTATCAAACGGCAGGTGACAATCCTGCGCCATATACCTTGCGCCGAACTGGCTGAGCCCGCACCCGTGTCCGAACCCTCCGCCGTAGGCGGTTATGATATCGTTATTTGTGGTTGTATTTGCAGGTTTTGCACTTTGTTTGCTGTTGTTAGCGGCAGTATTGTCTTTATTATTATCGTCAGCCTTTTTATCGGCGGTATTATTGTTATTGTTGCCGTTGTTTAAGCCTCTGAATACAACGTTAGCACTTGGGAGAGCTTTTCCGTTCTTTTGGAATGTTCGTCTTATTACAAGTTCTTTTTTGACGGTGAACGTGTTTTTATCGGTTACTATATCCATTGAGATAATCTTGCCCGAGTTTCCTCGCTTGGTTACTTTTATATCTTTTAAGTTTCCGAAGTCCTCTGATTTTGTGAGTTTTGGCTCAACAAATCCCGTCTTGGATTGTACAACAAGCGTTGTTTTTAATACGTTTTGAAGTTCCGACCTCGTCCAAGTTCTTGTCCATCTGTATAGCGGGGAATGAACATCATAAGACTGCGGTTTTGTTGAATAAAATTTATATGCGTCTTCTTCATTGTTCAAAGGTTTTATATCAGGCAGGTCAGGTGTTGCAACCAAATATTTTTTCGGCGGAGACGGGAACTGCTTTGTTATAGGATCCGAAAAAGTATTGGAATAAGATTCCGTATATCCGCCCGCGGTGGAGCTGAATACCGCTATAATCATTTCGTCATTAGATAATGCAACGAGTCCGTGGGTTTTATCGATAGCCTCGTTTGAGATTTCTGATTCTCTGTTATAACCGTTATAGACCTGACTTGCGACACTGTCCACAACGTCATATGCACGGCTCATCTTTGTCCTCGGGGTTAGAGAATATACCCTTGCGGCGACCGCTTGTGATTTTAAAGCCTCTAAGCCGAACCCGACAGGCATTTCGCAAGGAACAACACCTTTCAGGTAATATTCAACATCAAGGCAGTTTATGAGATAGAACTTGTTTGGTTTATTCGGAACTGATACAATTCTGAACTCTCCTCTGTACATTGCGGGTTTCCCTCCGCGGATGAGGTCTTTTATCCCCAAAACTCCGTTAGGAGCAGTTATTACAAAATCATCATCAACAGAGGCTTCCATTTCTATCTCTGTCGAAGGATCTATATAATACAAATAATATTTTCCGTCGTCCGCTTTTGAGATTTTAAGGTTTGCGCCTTGAGGAATCCTCGCAAGCTCTGATTTTGTCTTTGTGTCCGACAATACAAGCTCTGTTGTAGAATATATCGTCACTTCCGTCTTTTCAACGGTAGTGAATTTTTGATCCATAATCCCGACCTTAACCATTGCGTTTGACGGGTATGCGTTCACTTTTGACGGACAAATTATATTTATAAAGCCTAACAGTAATACCAATAATAAAAATATTCTCTTCATAGCCTTATTATACTCCAAACGAAAAAGAGAGAATTTAAAAAAATAAATTATTTAAAACTCCATTTAACAAATAGCACGGGTTGTGCTTGTCACAACCGGTTTTGACTAAAACGTAAGCGAAACTGCGAAATTACGGACGAGCGAAGCCTCGGGGAGCGGAGGCAACGGAAACGACAGGACGATAGTCCGAAGTTGACGACTGGCCGTAGCATGAAGTAATTTCAAGAAACAGATGT
>DLEF01000053.1 GCA_002481545.1 Cyanobacteria bacterium UBA7753
GCGATATGGTTGACGATCCTGAATTGTTAGACCTTGTCGAAATGGAAGTTAGAGAATTATTAACATCTTATGAATTTGACGGTGACAACATCCCTGTTATCAGAGGATCAGCTCTTAAGGCATTGGAAGCTGTTCAAGCTAACCCAGCTATTAAGAGAGGCGAAAACGAATGGGTTGATAAGATTTGGGAATTGATGGATGCAGTAGATACATACTTCCCTGAACCTAAACGTGATTTAGATAAGCCATTCTTGATGCCTATCGAAGATATCTTCTCTATCACAGGTCGTGGTACAGTTGCTACAGGTAGAGTAGAACGTGGTGTTGTTAAAGTAGGTGATGAAGTTGAATTAGTCGGCTTAGGACCAACGAAGAAAACAACCGTAACCGGTGTTGAAATGTTCAGAAAATCTCTTGACCAAGGTCAAGCAGGTGATAACATTGGTGCTTTGTTAAGAGGTATCGATAAGACTGACATTAAACGTGGTCAAGTTTTATGTAAACCTGGTTCAATCCACCCACACACTAAGTTCACAGCTAACGTTTACGTTTTGAAGAAAGAAGAAGGCGGACGTCACACTCCATTCTTCCCTGGTTACAGACCTCAATTCTATATCAGAACAACTGACGTTACCGGTACTATCAAATTCGACGGCGAAATGGTAATGCCTGGTGATAACGTAGTTATGGAAGTTGAATTAATCGCTCCTGTAGCTATCGAACAAGGTATGAGATTCGCTATCCGTGAAGGTGGTAGAACAGTTGGTGCCGGTGTTGTTGACAAAATTATCGAATAATTTTCAATAACATTGGAACTTATACCAAAATTAAAAGCGGCTAAGATTTTTCTTAACCGCTTTTTTAATTGTATTTTGTTATGTTGTTTATGTGTCATGCTGAACTTGTTTCAGCATCTATAATTTGTTTTATGCTGCGACGTCAACTTCTCTGCCTGCATCAGCATCTTGTTCATTATCCGTCTGTTGTGCCTTCTCAGGATCAGGAGTCAATATACTGATTAACAGTTTTCTTATTCTGGTTTTGATGAATTTCTTAGCCTTATCTGTGATTTTTTCCTTTGTTTCAGGCGGAATTTTTACCCCTTTTAGTGCCTTAGCATCACAAACTTGTTTCAATTCCGTATTGTCAGCGGGATGGAAGTCTGTTGTATCTGCGTCAGGAGTACGTTCCAAACCCATTGGAGGTACAGGTGGCATAGCGTCAGGGTTTTCTAATTCGGGAGTGAAACTTATAAACATCGGTTTCTTCCCGTCAGGTTGTTCTGCCGCTAATCTTTCGGCAATTTCATTTCTTTTGTCGGCTGCTTCTTGGGGTGTTAATCTTTTGTTTTCGCTTTGCTGTGCTTTGTCGGGGTTATAAACAACGGGAGAACCGTCAGGATATACACCGACACCGTTTTGAGGTAAACTAATCATTGTCATTACACATTGCCTTTATGGTTTAAGACTTCACACACTATTATTAAGTAAATAAACCATGGGAATTTGCCTTTTTGCAATAAAAATTAACAATTTTATTTTAAATCAAAATCTTTGATTAACTGCGCTTTTACATCAAGCATCAAATTATCCCAGTCGTTAAATGTCTTTGCGCTGAACGGTTTGACAGATTTATACCAACCGACATCATCACCTTTTGTTTTATACCAACGTGATTCCGATATAACATTAAAGAGGCAATATGTTTTTATCCCGAGAGCACCTGCAAGGTTCATAACGACATTATCGGTAGAAATGATTACATCCATACAGTTCATGGCGCATGCTGTATCTTCAAAATTTTTGAAAACCTTGCCTAAGTCGGTTATCTTGATTGATTTGTCCAACTCCTGCAATTCATCCGCGTATTTATCCGATTGGAAGGAATAAAACTCCAATCCTTCCATCTTGAATAACGGCATGAATTTTTGTACCGAAATATCTCTATAAGTCAAAATAGATTCTTTCGTCCCATGATAAGCAAGCCCTATCTTTATTTTGTTATCTTTTGCGATATATTTTTCTCTAAACTCTTTGACCTTATCGGGATCAGCCATAAGGTACCCGCCCGCCTCGGTCATTCTGTCAGGGTTTTCACCTACAAGATACGGTAAATCCATAAGCGGGATATGGAAATCATGCTCAATCCTTGCCATGCCGGAGCCCGCACTGTACATTATAGACCTGTTTGAGTCTTTTAGAGTTATCCCCGTACTTATATCAGCCTCGTGGGATAATAATTCACAATATTTATCATAACCTGATGATTTAAAAAGCGGGATTAAGTTCTTTTGTACAACAAATATTACTTTCTTTGCTTTCTTCGCTATCTCGGGGATGTAGCGCGCGAACATAATTGTATCGCCAAATCCTTGCTCATAGTGGACAATAACAGTTGCATTCGACAAGTCCTGCTTTCCGTCCCATCTTTTTTCAGGCAACAGCTTTGTCGGATATGTGACATTTCCCGTCTCAAAACGACATCTGTAAATATCGTACGCCTCGGTTATTTTGCCTTCTTTCATCAAAAATCTTGAATAAGCGACTCTGTCTTCCGCGGTCGGGTTATTATTCATCATTTTGTTCAGATAATCAACACAGGTCTTTTTATCGCCTTTCCTGTAATACATTTTTGCAAGCAGGGTATAGACAAGGTTGCTGTTCGGATATGTTTTCAGAGCTTCTTTTGCGTATTTTATCTGGGTATCAAGTTTTTGGTCCTGATATACACGCTCATATAAGTATGCCAATCTGAAATAACAATCCTGCGGATTATCGGATTTTTCAACGTATTCTTCAAAGAGAGGAATTGCATCCTCATAGTGTTCGGGGATACCGAAATATGTGCACGCAACAATGAACAGACAATCGTTGTCCGTATCTTTATACTTTTCCAATTCGGGCAGAAAATGTTTCAAAATGACTTTATACGCTTTCATCTGAAGCAATGCCCGCGCAATATTCTTTATGAGTTCTATATCGGATTTATTCTTTTTCCAAAGCCTTACAAACTCCCAAAACGCCAATCCCGCTTTATCACTGCTCAAATAGAGCATGCCTTTGACGTTGTTTGCCTCTTCTTTATTATCATGAAGAAGTTTATATCCGTCCAATATCATCTTATATGTTTTTCTGAGTGACCTGTCTACATAGCCCGACAATCTGTCATTCTCTGCAATAATATCTTTTGCAAGCGGAGAATCTTTATCGACTGCCGATAAAATAGTATTATTCAAATTAAATATTGCATTATTTTTTGTATTTTTCATTTACTTTAAAGCTTCCTCATAAAGTTCTGCAAGCGTTTGTTTTCCTTCCTCATCGTCTTCGTTCAATTCCAAATATTTCAGATAAGATTGGATAGCCTTGCCGTATTCTCCGAGTTTTCTGTAGATGTCACCGTACAGACTCCATACTGGCGCCGTCGTTGTAATTGTTTCTATATATGAACACAATTTTAAAGCCTCTACATACTTTCCGTTCTCATATAAAATTCTTCCGATAAGAAGATACGGGATGTCTTCATCATACTTAAAATCAATGCTCATTTTATTTACACTAATTGTCTCTTCATAGTTATCACTTTTGAACCCCGTATATTTCAAAGATAACAACTTTTTATAAGCGTCCACTATGGTTAAAGACTGCATATAATCAGGGAGTTTGTCAGTTTGCAGATGTTTTACCTTCTTGATGTATTCGGCTTTCTCCGTCAGTTTAACCATATTCATAATCTCTGTCAAAATATCGGTTAATTCCGAATACAGCCCTTTTACGGCTTTATAATCATTCTTTTTTACGGCCAGCACTGACAATTCCGTATTCACACGGAACTTGGCGGACAGCTCGGACAATCTGTTTTTTAAATAAACTTTTAAATCAGGCATTGTCACCTCCGATACGTTTTATCTGTTCTAAACAAGCAAGTCGGCTGTCGTTGTCGTTTACGCGCCCGAAGGCTTCCGCGAGTTTCTCAAATATTCGGACATTATCATCTGCCGTTTCGGCGCAACTCAAATAGGAATCAATTGCCTCACTATATTTTTCCTGTTCAAAAAATACATCACCGATTTTCTCAAAATATTCGGGATTCATTGTATAAACAAACATAACTCTGTATAAATCAATCAGATTTGTTTGTAACTCTTCCTGTTTGTATACGTCTGCCAATTGTTCCAAAATAACGACATTTTTAATATCAACCTTGACGGCGATTGACATATACTTCAACACTTCCGCATAGTCTTTGTCTTTCAAGTATTTTGCGATATTTTTATTGCAAATACCGGTTACATGTTTTCTTAATTTAAAAACAGATTTTAGTTTTGAATATTCTTCGGGCAATTCAAAATTTTCATCAAATGTTTCCGCAGAAATAAAATCTTTAACTTTTTCGGGGACTTTGGAGGATGTAATCAGAAATGCTGATATTGCATCAAATTCATTAAGCAAATCATTCAATATCGTCTCATTAAAGTCCTTGGCTCCCGTGAAGTCATCCACTTGTTTTGCATAATCATCCAAAGTTTTGAAAAAAGTTTTTACGGTTATGTTCATACTTAGATAATAACATATTATACTTAATTTTTATACCGTTTTTTTATACTAAATTTTCGGATTTCGGGTAAGTGCCGAGATGTTTAAATGTTGCAGTATGCTGTAATGTCTCAAACATAGCTTTTGCGACCTTATCATCGGTTACTTTGCCGTCAAAATCTATGTAAAATGCATATTCACCGAGTTTCCTTTTTGACGGTCTTGATGAGATATAGGACATATTTATATCGTATTTTCTCAAGATGTTCAAGATGTCACACAACGCCCCCGGTTTGTTGTCGGTTGAGAAAGTAATACTCGTTTTATATTCAGTATCCACCTTAGGCAAATGAAGTTTCCCTAACAATAAAAACCTCGTTTGGTTGTGTTTTTCATCGTTTATATTTTCTCTGACCACGGGCTTATGGTAAAAATCAGCCGAGTATTTGCTCCCTATAGCACAAACGGTTTTATCTTCGGGCGAAATATTTTTTACTGCGTTCGCTGTTGATGATTCGGATTTGTAGACGACATTATCTCCAAAGGTTTTATAAATATAATCAAAACACTGTGATATTGCCTGCGGGTGAGAAACAATCGTTTTTACCTCCGACACATCATCGGCATAAGTAATTAAACAGTGATGAATAGGAATAACACACTCCGCAATAATTTTGACACTTCTGTCCTCTATTCTGGAGATATTATCGATTGATTCCTTTACAATTCCTTCGATTGAGTTTTCAATCGGCAAAACGGCTAAAGACTCATCGTTTTCAAGATGTGCAATCTCGTTTGAAATAGCCGTAATCGTGCGTTTTTCTACATCCTCATATCCCGTCAGGTTAAATCTCTTTTTCAATTCTTCCTTCGCCACATCGGTGTAGGAGGTTTTAGGTCCTAAATAAAATATTTTCTTTTGATTTGTCATAGATATATTATATAACAAGTTTAGGTTTTTGGTGTAAAAAATTGCATGGTACTACTAAGAATCCGCCCCGCGGAGCGGCATCCGCCCCAACTTGGGGAGGATAGTGATTGTAGGCAAGTTTACGAGCCGTACAATCACAGGTGGGGTGCAACAATAATTAATATACGGAGAGTGCGATGTTTCGCACCGAATACGATATTAAATATATTACAAATTATATTTATCACTTTCTTTACATTCTTGTATCAGCCCTTAATTTGTGCTATTTTTAATAAGAACACTAAATTTATAGGATTAACATATGTTAGCGGAAGCGGAAAGTTTTATTTATCCGATTGTTTGTAACATAAACAAATACTTATCAAACTATATACTTGTGACCTTACTTCTCGGAGTAGGTATATGGTACACAATAAAAACAAAATTTATTCAGGTCAGATGTTTTGGAGAAGGTCTAAGACTGATGTTTGGCGATTTCAGCCTGTCGGGTAAAAAACACCACGGCGGGATGAGTTCGTTTCAAGCTCTATCTACCGCTATTGCAGGGCAGGTCGGAACGGGTAACATCGTAGGTGCTGCGGGAGCTATTCTCGTAGGAGGACCGGGGGCAATATTTTGGATGTGGCTCATTGCATTTTTCGGAATGGCTACGATATATGCGGAGGCTAATCTTGCGCTTGATACCAGAGAGATAGACGAGAACGGACACATAAAAGGCGGCCCTGTCTACTATATTACGACAGCTTTCAAAGGCAAATTCGGGAAATTTTTAGCAGGATTTTTTGCCATAGCTATCATTCTTGCTCTCGGATGTATGGGCTGTATGGTACAATCAAACTCAATCGGCTCGACTATTCAAGAGGCGTTCGGAATACCGAGCGGAATAGTCGGAGTTCTGTTGGTAATACTTTGCGCAATTATCTTCATAGGCGGAGTCAGAAGGTTAGCCTTTGTCGTTGAAAAAATAGTCCCAGTTATGGCAGTTCTGTTCCTCGCAGGGGCACTTGCGGTGCTCATAGTGAGGATAAAATACATTCCGCAAACATTCTATATGATATTCAAATACGCGTTTCATCCGCAATCAATCATTGGCGGAAGCTTTGGTTATGCATTAATGACAGCGGTAAGCCAAGGGGCAAAGAGAGGTTTGTTCTCAAACGAAGCAGGTATGGGTTCCACCCCGCACGCACACGCTTTGGCTAAAAACACAACTCCGCACCAGCAGGGAACAATCGCAATGTTCGGAGTATTCTTTGACACATTCATAGTTCTGACACTGAACGCACTCGTTGTAATATCCACAATGTACACTCCGGACGGAGTTTTACATAACGGCTATTTCGGTAATATTACCCATATTTTAAGCAATACAAACCTTGTTCAAACAGCATTCGGCTCTGTATTCGGAATATCTTTCGGAAAGATATTTGTCGCAATTTGCCTTATGTTCTTTGCGTTTTCAACAATATTAAGTTGGAACCTGTTCGGCAAGATAAATATGTTATACCTGTTCGGCAAAAAACATCCGAAAGTTGCGGCAACCGTTTACACAATCATCTCTCTGACATTTATAATGCTCGGAACGTTATCCTCAAGCAACCTTGTATGGGAGTTAACGGATATGTTCAATAACCTGATGGTTATACCGAACGTTATAGCGTTATTTGCTCTCACAGGATTGGTTCTTGCAAATATGGAAAAACCCGAACAGCAATAAAATAAGGATTATATAAAACCAACTCTGAATTTTTACCCCTTTCGTAATATTTCGTTATAAATTAATCAATTTTTCTGTTAAAAACAGTTTTTATAGAAATATAAGTTTTGCAAAACACGTTAGGAATTAAGTTAATAGGAGATTTTTTATTATGGCAGGAGTTGACACCACGCATCATCGTGCGCATACGGATAAGTATAATGTTACGTATTATCAAAACAATGAAGGCAAATATGTTGTCGGACAAAGTGTAAATAACGGCGCAATGGGTGCCGGAATGAAGGTATTCGACACAGCAGCGGAAGCGAATGCTTATCTGGAAAAAATCGGAGTAGAGGAAACTCTGTTCGCTCCTGATACAGGGACAAAAAAGCCGACAGCCAAGGCTGATGACGATTCATTCTTTAAAAGCAGTAAATATAGCCGAAGCATCGGAAAAGCAAATGGATTCGCAACTAAATTTTCGCTCTTGAATATACTGTCCGGCGGTAAATATTCTGAGGCGGTAGAACAGGCTACAGAGCACGCCTCCAGATACACCGGAGCAAGTGTCTTGTCTAACGCAATTGAAAAAAGCGAAGAAAATCCGCTATATAAAAGCAGTGGCTACAGTCAGACGATAGGAAAAGTAGCGGGCGCAGCAAGCAAATTCTCGCTTATGAACCTGCTTACAGGAGGTAAATTCTCTGAAAATGTCGAACAGGGAGTCGAGCACCTGTCGAGATTTTCACCAAATAATGTATTAACTAATTTGCTCGCTTAAAGACACAAAATAAATATTATTAAACAGCCCTTAATTTTATTTAGACTAAGGGCTGTTTTATTTTGAACTTTTTACTGTATTTTGACCTTTACGACTGCTTTTCTGACCTTTGCGGGATTAGCTCTGTCTATTGATATGGAAGGTTTATGCGCATCATCAGGATACAAAACCATAAAATCTCCCGTATACATCTCGGTATAATTACCTTTGCCCGACAAAAACTCTATATCTTTTTCTCTGTCATAAGGAACTGTCGTCTTACAGTCGGAATAGTTTGTAACTCCGATAAGCTCTTCTCCCGATATCATATATTGGATATCAACATAATCTCTGTGTGCCTCAAAATCCGCGTCAGACTTGGTTGTATAAGTTTGTACATTTACGTACATATCATCAGATAATACGTGTTTCCCGTCTTCTAATTTTGAAAAATCAGTTTCTTTTAAAAACTCCAACCCTTTTTTTATTTTGTCATCACAATCAATGTTATTTATATCAGTGTTTTTAAGTCTTGCCGTAATCATATATTTCTCCTCTTTTTCGCACATATTATGATAGCATAATACTTGCAAAAAATAAAAGCCCTATATATGAATAGGGCCTTTTCATTTTGTATGAGTCAGAAATATATGAAAGTATTATTGGTATATCGGACTTGTAAATCCTATCGGATTTCTTTCTGCTTTCTTGTCTGTTTTAGTGTTCTTTTTAAGAGCGTCTATAGCTTTATCAAAATCTTCATTCTTGATTGTCAGCTTAGCCATATCCTCCGGAACATATGTGCCGTTGTCCATTTTTTCGAAAATATGTTCACGCTCTAAAGCCTCTGATCTTGCGCCTTCCGTAGCCGCTGCGATATCTGCGCCCGTAGCTTTTGCTTTATACAATTTATCTGCAGCCTTGTCGGCATCAAAATCTTTTGCCATAGGTTCATTTTTGGTATAAATTTTCAAAATATCTTTTACACCTTTTTTGTCAGGAGCAGGGACTTCGATAGATATACCGAATCTACCCGATCTTGTAACCGCATCATCCAACATATTGGCTCTGTTTGTAGCAGCTAACATATAGATTTGGTCGCCGTTCTTTTCGGAGTCACTCATCAAACCTAAGATAGTGTTCAGAGTTTTATCTCCGTATACATCCTGACCGTTTCTTTTCTTAGCGATTGCATCGATTTCATCAATGAAAATCAATGCAGGTTGGTTTTCTTTTGCTTCCTTGAATAAGTTTCTCCAGTTTTCTTCGGATTCACCTACGTATTTTGAATCTAATTCAGAAGCGTTTACTTTCTTAAACCAAGCACCTGCTTCGTTCGCAGCAGCTTCTGCTACATAAGATTTACCCGTTCCCGGAGGGCCGTATAAAAGGATTGATTTCTGCATATTTTTCCCGTTTTTAATTTCAGGATGTTTAATCGGGAATATGATGTTTTTCTTTAATTCTTTGATTACACCGTCCATACCTCCGACATCAGCGAACATAACTTTCTTTGGTGCTGCCTTCTTCTCGTTTTCAGGAACCATCTTTTCAATGGTCTTTTTGTTAATTTCACTGATTTTTGGAGTTACTTCTTTATCTGCTGAAAAGAAATGAGTGAAAGACTCTTTAATAGGTAATACTTCCGCATCATCCTTAATAGAGATTTCATGTTTTCCTGCATTTACTTTATCACCGTCTAACAAATATGCATGTTCACCTTCACGGATGAAATCCATTCTGTTTTTACTATCTTTTATCATTAACGGTTTTTTAGAAAGGTTTACAACCTCTCTGTCTTCCAAATTCTTTCTGAATCCGATAGCTCTGTCCAAGTTTTTCTCTTCTACAAAGAAAACTCTTTTAATAACAGTCTTAAAGCTGTCAGAATGTTCTTTTAAAGATTTAACCGCGTGGCTGTAGCTTGGAGCAGCTACAACAACATCATTTGTTTTAAGGTAATTGAATAAAGTATTTACCTTCTTTGATACAGCGTTCAATGAAGGACCGCTTGGTACATTAGGTAACCCTTTAAAAGATACTTTCATGTTCTTAGCTTGCAGAACGCCATAATTCTTATCACACAAGACATTAGACATGGAGCTCATACGGTTGTTTCTTTGTTGTGGTTTTGCAGTTTTTTCGGTAGCCTGCTTTTTAGACGCGTTAAAATTGGCGCCAAAATACGCTACATTGGTAATTGGCAATGTTTTCATAATTTCTTCCCCTTTGTCTTTTGTCTAGTTGTTAGTCTTTTATCTTTCTTTTTTCTTTACTATCTTTCTATCGTACACATCACAAAATTCTTTAACTTGGTTAATTGGTTTGATTAAGTGTTCAATTTACAATTTATCGTATGTTTACCATTGTAGACTTTTTTCAGGATTTGTCAAGCACAAACAAAAATAAAGTCAAAAAACTTTACAAAAGGGGTAAATGACTTTTATATCATTTACCCCTTTAAATATTTGTTTTCACTGAATTACAGGAATTTTTTCTTAAGCTTTTTCAACTTTAGGTTCCTTAATAATATTCGTAATAATTGCCGCGAGCAATAAACATGCCGCACCGATAAAGAACGAATATTCATAGTGATAATTTACAAATGCACCGGTATGAATTACCGATTTATTGATAATCCATGCAACTAATGTGCAAACGAAAACCTGCGGACCTGCTATAAAGATATTAAATATACCCATAACAGAACCTTCCGTCCCCGGTTTTATGTATCTTGAAAGCATTGCAAACGGAAGTGCACAAACGCTCGCCCAACCGATACCTGACAATGCCATAAAGCATGCAACAGCAACAGGGTTAGTTTTCATAAAGCCCATTCCGAGGTATGCAATTACCATTGATAACAATGATACAATATGTACCTTTTTATTGCCGTATTTAGCAGCCAAAACCCCGATAGGGATTGCTATAATAAAGCAAATAAAGTTGAATATTGCAAAACAGATTGACGAATAGTTAGTTGCCGTAGTCTGTGTTGCCATAAACTGTGCCTGCGCATCCGACGCCAGCTTTGTCAAATCAGGAACACCGTAAACAGTATGGATTGAGAAGTTTGTGAAGAAAATCATCATACACATCATACCAATCCAAGTAAAGAATTGCATTACACAAATCTTTGCTACTTCAGGTGATAACAAGAAAAATTCTTTCAATTTTTGCCCGAAGGATTTGTTATCTTCAGGATTATCACTCTCTGTTACAGCGTTTAAAGTGCTTTTTTCATGGATTGTAAGACAAGTCCATGTCATAGCCAATGAAAATGCCAATGCCGCCATTATAAACTGTGCCTGTATAGACATCTGATAGTTAAACACATATTTCAAAACAGGAGCAGTCGCTGCTGCGATAACCGAACCTAACCCGATTGCAAGGCTGATATAAGAGTTTGCAACTGAATGTTGTTCCGGAGGTACCACATCAGGAATTAAAGCTCTGTACGGGCCTTGTGCAATGTTTATACATGCATCTATAACCCATATTAAGATAGCCGCGATAAGCAATCCGCCCCATGCCGGCATCGTAATATGGAACAAGTGTCCTAAGAAGTCCGATATTCCTGCGGAATTAGGGAATGCCCACAGAGCGAGTGCCGTAATCAACGCCCCGCATAACAGATACGGTCTTCTCCTTCCGAATCTTGATTTTGTATTATCGGATAAAACACCGATTAACGGTTGTACCACCATGCCTGTAAACGGGCCGGCAAGCCAAATCAACCCGTATATAAACGGTGATGCTCCGAGTCCTTCCGTAACAGGTGCGGACAAAATTATTCTCATTTGCCACGCGAATTGCAACCCTAAAAACCCTAATGCAAAATTAAGGAAATTCACGGTTGTAAATCTTTTCATTTCACCTTCTGCCATTATTCTCTTCTCCATTGTTTATTTTGTATAAGTTATGTTATAACCTTATGATTTATTATTGTCAATAGGTACAAAAATTTGTACCAAAGTGTATTACAATAGGTGCGTTAGCGAACGCACCCTACTTGTTAGCAATTATTCATAAAGAACATTCTTAGTGTCCTAGAGCCTTACTGCCTTAGTATCTTAAAAAGTCCTATCCTTGCAGAATTGCACCTTTCGGAACAACGGTAACCCCGCCTTCGGATACGAAAAATCCTCTTGCGATATCCTCGTCTCTGTTAACACCGATTTGAGTGTAAGGCGGAATATCAACGTTTTTATCGATAATTGCCTTTCTTATCACTGCGTGACGACCGATATTAACATTTTCCATCAATATGGATTCCGAAACCTGTGAGTAACTGTTGATTCTGACTTCAGGCGAAAGTACACATCTAGACAGGTTACCACCTGATACAATACATCCTTCCGATATCATGGAATCCGTTGCCATACCGACTCTGTCCTGCGCTTTCCATACGAACTTCGCAGGAGGGCAGTTGTAATTGTATGTTCTCAAAGGCCATTCTTTAGAGTACAAGTTTAATACAGGCTCATAGTCAATCAAATCCATATTAGCCTGCCAATATGCATCAATGGTTCCTACATCTCTCCAGTAGCCCTTTTCCTTTGGTGTCATACCTTTAAACTCGTTATCATTAAAGTTATAAACCATAATGTTCTTGCCTTGAGCCAACATCATAGGGATAACGCTTTTGCCGAAATCGTGCGCCGAATCTTCTATTTGGGCATCTTCTTCCAAAGCATTCAAAAGAACATCTTTTCCGAAAACATAATTACCCATAGACGCAAGACACATATTGTCATTACCCGGGATTGTTCTCGGTTTTTCTTTCGGTTTTTCAACGAAGTTTATCAATCTCCAGTTGTCATCGACTTCCATAATTCCGTATTCGTGAGCAAGCTCAACAGGAACCGGAATACCTGAAATTGTCAAATCAGCGTTGTGCTTTTTGTGGTATTTGACCATTTGGAAAACATCCATTTTATAAACGTGGTCGCCTCCGAATACACAGACATATTCAGGGTTTTCGTCTATAATATGAAGTTTGTTCTGATAAACAGCGTCAGCCGTTCCTCTGTACCAATCGTTACCCATTCTCATTTGGGCAGGAACCAAATCAATATATTGATCCAAGAACGGAGACAGCTGCCACCCTCTTGATATATGTTGATTTAATGAATCCGATTTATACTGGGTTATTACTTTTATTTTATAGAACCCCGAGTTTATGAAATTATTAAGTACAAAATCAATAATTCTATATCTTCCGCCGAACGGTACTGCGGGTTTTGCCCTATCTTTTGTAAGCGGATACAATCTTTTTCCTTCACCGCCTGCAAGTATCATCGCTAAAGTGTCATTAGACATAATACAAATTCTCCTATATATATTAATATTATATGGTTTTTTAGAAAAAATTGCACTAATCCATTTTAATTATTTTTTGACGCAAAAAACCGTTTCATACAGTATATTTGTATGAAAAACACGGAAATTTTTACCCCTTATCTCTAGTAACCTAAAGACCAAACTTTCGGCTTAACAGGACGATTTTGAGGCTTTTCAACCATTTCGGTATCAGCATCAACTTCCGTTGCTTCAATAACTTTTTCCGGTCTGTGGAGTAAATTATTCTTTTGCATAGTCAAATCGACGTTATTGAAAGATTTCAATTTGTCTAATTTGTTCTGTAATTCTGCGTTTTCTACGTTTAATAATGCTGTTTTTCTGCTGCAATCGTTAAGTTTGATTTCACTTGATACTACGAAATAGTAGCTTACGATTGAAATAAATATTGCACATAAAACTAAACAACATAAGGTAGAATTGACTCTTTTTACGGCTTTAGCGCGGAGGTTGTGAGCTTTGCTCGGAAAATATCCGCTTATTACCTGATTGTTGTTGCGATTGATTGCATTAGCTGAATATCCGTCCGTTTCGGATCTGTTATATTGTTCTGTTTCACTGTTTTGAGTATAATTGCTGTTCAAAATACTAACCTAATTTTGTTTAATATATCTCACTACCCTTAGTTTTGCACTTCTTGAAGGTGGGTTCTCTTGTATTTCTTGTTCACTTGCTGTGATAGGTTTGCGGTTGACTAATTCAATTCTCGGAGGCTCGCAATGACAGATTATATCATTACATCGGCACTTCCTTGATTCATACTTAAATATGTTCTTCACAATCCTATCTTCAAGAGAATGAAAACTAATCACAGATATTATAGCACCATAATCTAATAAATCCAATACATCCGTTAAAACTTTTTTTACATTTTGTAACTCATGATTTACTTCGATTCTGACTGCTTGAAATACCCTTGTTGCAGGGTGGATACGGCTTTTAATCCTCGGAGTGGCATCTACAATGAGTTGCGCCAACTCGGTCGTTGTTTTGATAGGTGCAACCCGCCGTCTTTCAATGATAGCCTTGGCTATACGCTTTGAAAAACGTTCCTCGCCGTATTCGCTAAAAATCTTTACAAGTTCGTCTTCTTTGTAACGATTTATTACATCATACGCGGAAAAATCCGACGACATATCAAATCTCATATCAAGAGGAGCCTCTTTTGAGAAAGAAAAACCGCGCTCCTGTTTCGTAAGTTGGTGGTATGATGCGCCTAAGTCCAAAAGAACTCCGCCCGCTATTTTCTCTACACCGCGGGATTTCAGGGCTGATTTTATATTGACATAAGAATCTCTTATTATGGTCAAATTATCATATTGTTTCAGCCTTTCTGATGCGTAGGCTATAGCTTCATCATCTATATCAAAAGCATACAAATGCCCCGTAGGAGAAATTCTCTGCAGGATAAGTTCACTGTGACCTCCGCCTCCTAATGTACAATCGACATATATTTTCCCCTGTGTACATTCGAGAGCATCAACGGCTTCGTGTTTCATAACGGTATAGTGTGTAAATTCCGGCATAATTGTTACTTCTTATATTAAAAAAGCAAGGTCTGAAAGCCTTGCTGTTATTATCTTTAAATGGAGCGGGAGACGAGACTCGAACTCGCGACATCCTCCTTGGCAAGGAGGCATTCTACCACTGAATTACCCCCGCAATCCGTAATCTAATAATATCATCTCATAATTTTCTGTCAAGTTTTTTGTTTTATATATTTATTTTATAAACCGTTGTATTGTGTTATAATCTAATCTGTTATTAAAAACAGAGGATATTGAATTGAATCAAAAAGGTTTGTTTGATGTTATTTCACCTATTATGGTAGGACCTTCGAGTTCACACACGGCAGGCGCCGTGAGACTCGGGCTTATGGCTAAGAATATTTATTCCAAGCCGATAAAAAAAGTTGATTTTACTCTGTATAACTCATTCGCTCAGACAGGGTTCGGGCATGGAACGCAGAAAGCACTGTTTGCGGGAATTTTGGGTTATCCCGTATATGATAAGAGAATAAAAAACATATTTGATATCGTAAAAGATACAAAATATTCTTTCTCTTATGCCGAGGATTTAAGTCGTCATCCAAATTCTGTTGATATAGTAATAAATGATGGAATGAAGATTTCGGGCAATTCAATCGGCGCGGGTGAAATAAAAATAATTGAGATAAACGGATTTTCCGTAAGTATTTCGGGCACATATCATACGATATTATTGATGTATAAAGACAAACCTGGGATGATATCTACCGTGAGTAAGATTATCCAATCCGAGAACATAAACATTGCATCTCTGCATTGTGACAGGAACGAAAAAGGCGGAACGGCGTCTATGTATATTGCGCTTGATGCTTATGCACCCGACAGTGTAGTCAAAAGCATTGCAAACATAGAGGATGTCTATTATACAACCCAAATAAGGAAACTTGATGCATGATTATAACAACATTTGATGAATTAAAAAAAGCTTGCAATGAGAATAACAAAACCATCTGGCAGATTACGCAGGAGGAAGAGGCTGTAAACGGAGATATTTCCGTCGAAGATGTCAGAAAAGAGGTGCTTAAACACGTTGTTACGATGAGAGAGACTATCCAAACGGGGATGAACTCTACCGAAAAATCAATCAGTAATTGGTGCGGAGACGATTGCGCAAAGTTAGTCAAAAGATATACTTCAAACAAACACGCGCTGTTCGGAAAGTTGTTTGAAAAAATTATTACGTATGCGTTTGCGACATCGGAAGAAAATTTAAGAATGGGCAGAATAGTCGCCTGTCCGACTGCAGGCTCTTGCGGAATAGTCCCGGGGGTGCTCGTTGCGTACGCAGAAGAATATAACCTGTCGGAGGATGAACAAATTAATTTTCTTATTACGGCGGGTAAAATAGGAAGTATAATCTCAAATAAAGTTCAGCTTGCGGGTGCCGTTGCGGGATGTCAGGCAGAGTGCGGTGTAGCCTCCGCTATGTGTGCGGGAGCTCTTGCACAAACTTTGGGCGGGGATATTGATGTAATATTGAATGCGGTTGCGCTTGCAATGAAGAATTTGTTAGGCTTAACCTGTGATCCTGTCTGCGGACTTGTAGAGGTCCCTTGCATAAAACGTAACCCGATATTGTCCGTGCACGCAGTGACGGCGGTTGAATTGGCTCTTGCAGGAATTGAAAGTAAAATCCCAGTCGATGAAGTCATAGACGCAATGAGACAGACGGGACAGCTTATGTCGCCTATGCTTAAGGAAAGTTCACTTGCAGGACTTGCGACAACAAAAACCGCACTTAAGCTTAAAGAAAAAATTTTTGAAAAACAGACAAAATAACCTCAAATTTGTCCATTAATTTGAAAATCTCGTTCATATAGTTGATGTGACCAACCCGAAGGTTATATTATCATACTATTGGGGAAAGAGTACTCAATGGAAACAAAAGACGATAAAATTAAAACAAGTTTTTCGGGTGAACTGTACAGCCAGTTTAATTGGTTCAAAGTTACGTTTGAACCTCTGGTGCAGCAGGCATGCGATGAATTTTTTGATTCGGGATTTGAATTTAAGATGGTTGGTTTGAGTGAAAACATGAACGTTCTCACCCAGAATGAGAGTTTCTTTGTTACAAAAGTATCGTTAGATCCTAAGAATGATGTTTTCATCAGAATTTCACAAAATGCAATCAGCACTATTTTGAACAAAATTTTGGGGAAAAGCAACAAGAAGTTTGAGTTATCAAATATTACGGACTTGGAAGCTAAGATTATTACTACATTTAACGAGTATTTGTATGCCAAGGTAGAACCTAATATTGATAAAACAAAGTTGGAAAAATATCCCGTAACTATTAATTTAAGTTATTTCTTGAGAAATTTATCCTCTGATGAAAGTGCAAGATTCGTTTTGTCTTTCCCTAAATCGGTATTGGCGCCTGAAAGTTTACCGCCTGTGCCGGAGGATAAAAAGATTGATGAGATGATATTTAAGGATTGTCCTGTAGATGTGTCCTTGAATGTCGGTACAACCGTATTTTCGGTTAATGATGTAAAGAATTTGGATGTCGGGGATATTGTTGTCCTTGACAACAGTAAAGCGGGAGAAATGACATTATTAAGTGATAATATTGTCCAAAGATTTGCAATATCGTTGAACAAAGATGTTGTAATCCCTATTGACAGTGATGCAGAAGAAGAAAGTGACGGAGAGGAAGAAGATATGGATACAAGCAGTATAACAAGTCTTTGGGATAGTCTTCAAATAGAGATGAGTGCGGAATTTGAAAAGATTAAAGTTTCGCTCGGAGAATTAAAAAACATTCAAGAAGGCTTGGTTGTAGATATAAGCTCTGTTTATAACAACAAGGTATCCTTAAAAGTAGGGAATCAGATTGTTGCGGACGGAGAACTCGTAATCGTAAACGATCGTTACGGCGTAAAAATATCACACGTAACGGCAGACAGCTTTAAGAATATGGGCGGAGTCGAAAACATGGTCAATATGGCAGCTCAAGCAGGCTCACAAGTGAGTGTAGCACCTAATGCGGGCGTATCACAAGCGGGCGGAGCTAACGCAGCACCTCCTGATCAGGGCGGCGGAGAGAACGGCGACGACTTCGACTACAGCGATTTTGATTTGGATGAATAAGACAAAAATAAGGACTTGGGGAAATATGGGATATTTATCAAACTTTATTGTTTATTTATTGGCAATGATAGGGCTAATCATCTTGGCTCTGTTTGTATATAAAAAGTTCAGCGTGGGCGGGTTCGCTTCAAGAAGAAACAACACCCTGCATGTTGAAGATACATTATCTTTGACACCGCGTAAAACTTTGTATGTTATAAAAAGCGGAAACGAACGCTTTCTTATAGCAGGTGATATGGAAAGGACAACTTTAATCTCTAAGTTGGAGGAAGGGAGCGAACCGACTGTTGCGGAGGAACAACATCATCACGTTGTAAACCACACAACAAGACCAATCAGAAGAGGAGCTCCGACGGTAGATTTATCCGAGGCTGCAATCCATGCACAGGATAATGTCTCACCTATCAGAAGACCTATTATGAAAGAGATAAAAGCAAAATTAAATTTTTAAGAAAAAGGAACTAAGGAATAATGGACGTATTTGCAAATTTTAACCCGGTATTACAATTATTACTCTTAATGTCAACATTTTCGATTTTACCGTTCGTATTTTGTTGTATGACGAGTTTTTTAAGATTCACCATTGTATTTTCAATGTTGAAAACAGCGTTAGGTACTCAGCAGGTACCGCCATCGATTGTAATTATCGGTCTCAGCATGATTTTGACATTTTACACAATGGGCGGAGTTTTCCAGAAGATGTATGATTTGGGCTCGGCATCATTCGGCAAACAGCAAAACTTCGTGCAGGTAATCGCAGAAGGTTCAAAACCGTTGAAAGAATTTATGATGAAACAGACGAGGGAAAGTGATTTGGCATTCTTTGTAGAATTGGCAAGCAAGAAACAGCCTGATTCTCCTGAAGATATTACAATCTGGGAAGTTGCTCCGGCATTCATCGTCAGCGAATTGAGAACAGCATTTGAAATAGGTTTCGTTGTATTCGTTCCGTTCATTGTACTGGATTTGATTGTCGCGAACATCCTGTTGGCACTCGGTATGTTCATGTTATCACCGACGATTATTTCCTTGCCGTTCAAACTGCTGATATTTATTGCGGTTGACGGATGGGCTCTGATTGTACAGGGGCTTGTACAGAGTTACAACGTATAAAACAAAATTATTGAAATTGATATAAAAAGTAGTAATAAATAAATGAGGTTATAAACGTGGAACTATTAGTAGAATATTTGGCAAAAGGATTTATGACAATGTTGTCAATCTCCATGCCTTGCGTATTGACGGCGGCTGTTATCGGTTTGGTCGTCGGTATCATACAGGCTGTAACGCAGGTACAGGAACAGACAATCGCTGCAGCACCTAAAATCTTTGCAGTATTTTTAGTTATCGTAATAGGCGGTATGGGGTTCATAAAACTGCTCACGAACCTGTTTAACGAAGGTATGGGCTTGGCGTTTAACGTTGTTCCGCACAGCTCGGAATATGTGCTTGCGTCGGATTATTACCGCTATACGTCACCTTTTATGCAAGGTCACCTTTCGGACAAATATCCGCACAATTTGCAGTTAAACGAAGTTTTGAAGAGACCGAGCGACGCTCCGTTCTTGAATCAGGAAGGCAAAGTTAAATACGACAAATCTCAAAGAACGCCTATGCCAAAACCTAATTTCATAGAAACAAACAAGATAATCGGAAGGTAATTACATGAACGGGATATTAAAACTTAAAAATAAAAAATCTTTAATTATAAAAATAATGTTGTTTGTCGCAATGTTGTGCTCAATGAATGCAGTATATGCGGACAGCTGCATAATGATTTCGCCGTTAACCATTACAACGGTTGAGGCAAGCAATGCGAGCTTTTTAAAGTTCCATATTTTATCGACATTAGACAACGATAAAAAATCGGTTATCGTAAGTTCCGTAAAGGACGGGGAGGGCACATTCGCTATCAAAACAAAGAACAATAAGAAATGTGATTATAAAGCGAGCGTAAAAAACGGAAAACTTGAGATTAAGGGTGATAACACCATAAAAGTTTTGCCGTTGGATGTACCTCCTGAATTAGTGATTGAAGGGACGGGCAAATGATTGCTCAAGACGTAATAGGACAAATAGGGCAAATGTTCCCTGCCGTTGCTATTTATCTGACGGCGGGAAGTTATATCTTCGCCAGAGTTATGGGGTTTTTCAGACTGGCTCCTATTTTGAACAGAAAAGAGATTCCGGGGTTGGTCAAACTATCGCTTGCCTTGTTGCTCACAATAGGGTTTGTAATAGTTGTACACCCACAGAGACCTCCGGGAGATAACTCGTTTGTGCTTTCACTGTTACTCAATTACGTATCGGGAGCACTACTCGGGTTTATGGCACAAGTTATCTTGCTTGCGATTGATGCGGGCGCAGATATGATAAACATGCAGATGGGTTTGAGTTCCGCAATGGTATTGGAACCTACGACTTCGTCACAGGTATCTATTTTATCAAAACTGATTTCACTTTTAGGAATAATTATATTTATGGAAATAGGCGGGATTTATTGGCTATTTAATGCGTTTGTACGCAGTTTCACTATATTCCCTATTTATGCCACGAGCATTCCGTTGGATAAGATTGTAAATATGGACTACCTTATCAAGATGACATCAAACGTCTTGTTTATGGGGCTGCAGATAGCATCTCCTGTATTGCTCGCAACACTCGGACAGGATATCATCCTCGGTGTTATATCAAAAACAGCACCACAGGTAAACGTATTCCAGTTAAGCTTCCTGTTCAAACCTGTATTCGGCGCGGCAATCATGGTATGGATTTTACCTATGCTGGTAAACATCATAACCGATTATTTCCAATCCTACGCAAATATTATTTAAGAATGTCAAGTTTTTAAAACGTATTTTAAAAACTTTTATTTTTCATGACTTTTTAAAATACAGTTAAAGATTAATCGTTTTATAATTTTACACAACCTTTGCAAGTCTATCCAGTCTATATGCCGTTAGGCGGATTACTCTCTATAGAAATCAACGAATTTATAATTTATTTTTATATTCGAATTTCAATACTCGGAATATATTCTAAAAAACTATTTCATAATATTTTAGTAAACGGCTCATTATATGGAAATTTTTTGAAATAAATTTAATATAACGATATTTTAAGGACTTGTAAAATATAAAAATATGTCGTATAATTGTAATATAAAATGTCGCACTTTTGTAATTATTAAGGGCATAAAAATGGCTGTTTCAAACATTTTAGAAAAAAGAATACAATATCGCATAAAGAAATCGACAGATTTCGTTTTTATGTTGCCTGATTTTTTGGATTTATCAGATAGAGACCAAGTTATGCGTGCATTACGCAAATTAATATCAAAAGGCTTGATTATAAAAGTCGGGCAAGGTGTTTACGTCAAAGCGGAAAAATCGATTTTAAGCGGGAAAATAATTCCGCAGATTAGTTTAACTGAAATTGGCAAAGCGGTAGCAAAAAAGTTAAAACTAAAAGTAATACCTAATAAGTATGAAGTATGGTACAATGAGGGCAAAACGACTCAAGTCCCAACAGGGAATGTTATTTCTGTCTTGGGTAGAATAAACAGAAAAATCAGTTTTAATGGTGTGTACATAAAATATGAAACCGTCAGAAACAAAGCAAAATATTATAAATATAATTAAACAATATTCTATAGAATCCGGGATTCCATTGCAATTTCTTGAAAAAGATGTTTATGCAATGAAAATATTGGCGTTGTTATCAAAAATAAATTATCCCAATATAAAGATATTATTTACCGGCGGGACATGCTTGTCTAAAGCGTATGGAAAGATTAAAAGATTTTCTGAGGATTTAGACTTCTGTGTTGCAACATCCATACCGTTTTCAAGAAAAGAAAAAAGCAATTTTAGGAAGTACATTATTACAGAAATAAACAAAAACGATAATTTTACTGTGTTGGAGCCAATAACAGCAACAGATAAAAGTAGTTTTTTCAGTTTTGAAGTAGAATACAACAAGCGTTTTGATACAAGTTCCAATTTAAGAAAAAATATCAAGATAGAATTCAAATTTGAGAACCCGATACTACCTATACATAACTGCAAGATACAATCTTTTATACACAAATATATAAACGATGAAGCGACTAATTTAGATTGTATTAATATTATAGAAATTGTTGCGAATAAATTCAGCGCATTACTATGGCGAACATACATAAAAGACAGAACAAAACCGTTATATTCCAAAGAAAATGATCCGACAATAATACGACATCTTTATGATATTGCTATTCTTAAAAAAGAAATAAAAACCTCCGAGTTTACAGAGATATTGAAAGCAATATATGCAAAAGATAACGGTCGTGGCGGAATAAAAAATAAGTATACATTGAGTGAATTTGCAAAAGTAATTTATGATAAACTCAACAATGATGCATTATTCAAAAAAAGAATATCTCGATTTTGTTGACACAATGTGTTATTCGCAAGAAAAATTATCTTTTGAAGATGCTCTTGTTAATTTTAAAAATATAATTGAATATATCACGACATGAAACTATGTATAATTTACGCAACTTTTCGAGTCATCCGCCCCTGCTTGGGCGAGGAAGTGATTGTAGTATCGTCATCTTGAGCAAAAGATTTTTAGTGACAGGTTCTCTTTTTCAAATATCAGCGAAAGATCTCTGTTACAAGCACAGGTAGGGTGCAATTTTTAAAATTTTTATACAACTTTTGTAAGGTTAATCTTTTTTTTACGACGTCAAACAAAATGTTTAGCTATAGACTTGAAAAATAGAAAAAGCAGTTTATAATAAATATAGATAGTCTTGATACGGTAAATCTTGCAACCGAGCCAACAGGCGACAGTGGTGGAGCAAGCCCACAGAATCAAGACTATTTTAGTATTTTAGGTACCTTGCCTCATTTAACAAATGCAGAGATTTTACAAAATTTTCTTTTCGATTTCTGGTTGTTTTTATGACTAATTTATAATATTTGTTAATCGCTTTAAATAGAATTACGTCATAACCTGATTTTGACTTAAAATATTTTGACGGAGATTTAATAATTTTAGGAATTTGTAAATAATCCTCGTTTGTCACTTCCGGATGATTTAACCTGTTTTTAATCATATTGTCCATAGAAAATTTAAGTTGTTTTTGAGAACAATTCAAAAGACTTTTTATATCATCAGAAATATTGCCTATAATAATGTAGCTATTTAAAATATTTTCAGTAAACATTTTTCTTGCATAATTTATCTTGTCTGTGTTACTCATTCCTACAGTATTTCGCTTAATATATTCAGTTAAATTATAACCGTCCTCATTAAATTCATAAAAAGAATTGTATTGTTTATAATTGGTTTTTGCCATAAAAAGCCTCTGTATATAAGTTTAACATAAAATCGTTTTTATGTCATTTTGGTTAAAACTTTACGCGACTTTGCAAATCATCCGCCCCTGCTTGGGCGAGGAAGTAGCTCTTGTTCCGTCCTCCTGAGCAATAACCGTTGAAGCCCTATACACTTTTTCAAATATCAGCGAAGGATTTTAGTTAGAGATACAGGTGGGGAGCAATTCATAAAGAAATCATGCAACTTTTGCAAGTCTATCTTTTCTATACGCCGTTAGGCGGATTACTCTCTCTCTCTCTCTCTCTCTCTCTCTCTCTCTCTCTCTCTACGGCGACAAGGGTTTCAGGCATATCCTTACATTTAATTTTTATTTTTATACCTAAAATAGTTGTTACTTTATGCTTTGTTCCTTTTCGATATTCATTTCTTATTGATAAAATGTTTTGTGAAATTGTTTTCACACTATAATAGAATGTATATTCGTCGAGAATTTTCTCAAATTTGTTATAATTTTTTAAACCTATATAATTTTTATAGTCATTTATATTTATATTTTTATTTACATAAATGAAAAATTTGCGCATCCTTTTGTAATAATCAAACTTGATTTTTATTCCAAAATTTGAGTAAAAATTTTGCCAATAAAATATAGATTTTAATCTATGAGTCATAATATTTCCCATTAGATTTTTAGAATAATTTATATTAATTAAAATATCAAACAAATTAAAACTTACAATAAATAAATCTTTGTATCCTTTCGGCATAGCAAATGTTAAGGAATTATCACGCACTCTGTAATTATATAAATATGCGTTCAATATTGATATATTATTGGAATATATATATGCTTTTCCCATAAACAATTGATCCTCAAAATTTCTGCATTGTCCAAACCTAATTTCATATTTATTTAAAAATTCTTTTTTATAAACTTGTCCCCAAGCAGAAAAATCATTAATTTCAAATTTTTCAACGTTATTTATATCAAGATTTTGAACTGATAAAAATTTAGTATATAGTTTTTCGCGATTACTTTTTGTTATACTGCCGGTTTGGTCATTGGTTCTTAAATAAAAGAATAAAACCATATCATTTTTGTTTTTCAAAATTTGATTATAGGATAATTCACACGCATTCAGCTCATACCAATCATCAGGGTCAAGAAACATAATATATTCACCAATTGCTATATCTAATGCTATATCTCTTGCGACCCCCGGTCCTTGATTTTCTTTTTGTTCTATGATTTTTATTCTATTATCTTTGTGGGCATACTCTTTCAGAATTTGTAAAGAATTATCCGTTGAACAATCATCAACACAGATAATTTCTATATCCGACAAAGTCTGATTGACAACACTATCAAGAGCTTGTCTCAAGTATTTTTCT
>DLEF01000029.1:0-30330 GCA_002481545.1 Cyanobacteria bacterium UBA7753
AAGTAGATTCAGAATTATCTCAAGAAGATAGCCAAGAAAAATTATCAAGATATACGATATTGTGTAAAGTTTTAAAGGATACTATTGGTAATTGGTATTTTACGTTTTTACTATTTGTCCCAATATATCTTTTAATTTTATTGTTTACTAATTTATTAATGGTTAATAAAGTTATGTGGTGGATTGGAGTTATAGTATTAGGTTTAACATTATTATCTATTATTCCTTTAATTTTAATATTCCCAATAGATTTATTTAATTTATTTAAAAAATACGAAAGAAAAAAGGGAGTAATCTATTCTATACTTGCAAGTATATTTAGAATTACCGATTTTACCATTGATGTAATAGTTTTGATATATTTATATTCTATTACATTTAATAGGCTCGTATTTTAATATTATTTCTTTCTTTCGTTCAAATAATACTTCATACATCTGTCAAAATACACGACATCTTTTTTGTTCTTAATATCAAAGAAAAAAGTTCGAAGATTGTTGCTTATCGCCCACCATTTAAAAGAGGGTTTTAAAACCCTCTTTTTTATTGCCTAATTTTTGATATTACCGTTTAATAGTTATAAAGGATTATATACAAACCTCAATTATCAGATATAATTAAATCACAATACTTAATAAGGAGTTTTAATTATGAATAAAAACGTACTGAGGACATTATCATACGGAGTATACGCTGTATCAGTCAATGACGCAGGAAGGGCAACCGGATGTATCGCCAACAGCATTATGCAAGTAACCTATGATACTGTCGCAGTTAGCATTAACCACGAAAATTATACAAATGAATGTCTAAAAAAATATAAAAAGTTTGCAATATCAATCCTCGGGGAAGATATAGAAATGAATACTATCGCGTATCTCGGTTTTCAATCGGGAAGAGATAAAAATAAATTTGAACATATTGAAACGGTGGATATCAACGGATTTAGCATTATCAAAAATGCTGTTGGGTATTTGATATGCGAAATTATAAATGATATCGAAACAGAAACTCACACGGTATTCCTTGCTAAAATCACTGACGGAGAGTATTTGAACGCTGATAAAAAGCCAATGACTTATGACTATTATCACAGAGTAAAGAAAGGTAACAGCCCTAAAAAAGCTCCTACCTACATTGGGGAGTAATAAAACAATAAAAATTTTATATATTTATATCCGATTTATATAAAATAAAATCAAAATATGCTTGAATTACGCGAATTTGAATTGTAAATTTTACACTTCATAAACGGCTAAAACACACGCTACTATTAAATTTGGCTGTTGAATTTTTTGACATGACGAACTAATATAAAGGTATAGAAAACGAGGTGTTTATTATGAAAGTAGGTTATCCCATCAGCGGATTCAATTTCGTGTCAAAAGATGCTCTGCCTGCAAGCTGTACATCGAAACCTCAAATAACATGTACGGCACAACCTCACGAAGTGAAAGGTTACACAAACAAAGAACTTTACGAAGGACTTGTAAATATGAGTAACAAAGTAAAAACTATCTTCGGCGAGAAAGATAAACAGGCTCAGCAAATAAATTACATAGCATAAAAATTTGTTCCAAAAGGCAAAAGCCCGAATTAAATAATTTAATTATAGGATATTATAGGTAAAATCCGTTTTGTCGGGCTTTTTGTCTTTTTTAAAGATTTGTATTCTTCTTAATTATTCCTCAATATTCTCTCAACAAAATCTCTGCCCGACAATAAGACAGGGATGTTTTTCTGCTATAGAATAACATCCCTGAAAACTTTTATAATATTTAATTATAATTATGCTTGTGAAACGCCTGCTTGAGCGAGAGCCTGCTCCATTGCAATAGCTAATTGGTCGGCACATGAGGTTCCTTTTCCTCCACAGTCATTTCCCTTCAAGATAGAGATTACTTTTTTTGCGTCCGCACCTTCTATAAGTTTACTTATAGCCTGCAAATTTCCCGGACAACCGCCATAGAATTTTACGTTATGGACTTTCCCGTCATCTATAGAAAAAGTAATAACTTGCGAGCATACGCCTTTTGGTTCATAAGTATATGTTGCCATAAGACCTCCTTACTTGACTACCAGATTAACCAACTTTTTAGGAACAACAATAGTTTTGATTATTGTTTTCCCCTCTGTCAGTTCTTTAATCTTTGGACTGTTTAAAGCTGTTTCTTTTAACTCGTCATTGCTCAAGCCTTCATCAACTTCGATTCTGTCTTTGACTTTACCGTTGACTTGAACAACAAGAGTAATAGAGCTTGCCTTTGCAAGGTTTTCATCCCATTCGCACCATTTTTCATCATGGATTGAAGTCTTTGCTCCGAGTTCATGCC
This sequence comes from Cyanobacteria bacterium UBA7753, assembly GCA_002481545.1. Lineage (GTDB taxonomy): Bacteria > Cyanobacteriota > Vampirovibrionia > Gastranaerophilales > Gastranaerophilaceae > UBA2883. The sequence goes on from DLEF01000029.1 coordinate 2,334, forward strand.
AAATTTCGTCTGCCATAAATACGGTAACAGGGGACATAAGTTTGATTAAACTTGTTGCGGCAAAGCTGAATACAGCCTTGTCTTCTTCAGTCCATTCTTTACGCTTACCGACATAATCATAGATTGAATTTGTCAATTCTCTATACCTTGAAATAACGGTATTGAATTGGAAATCGTTTGATATATCGTTCGTAATAGATTTTATAGCCATATGAACTGTTCTGATTAAGTCGTCATTGTATTTTTGGACTTTGTCAGGCAATTTATAATCAAGCGTAATCTTGTCTTGATTAGCAGAGAAAAGTCTCCATACACGGTTAAGGAATTTATAACATCCTTCAACCCCTGCATCTGACCAATCAAAGTCACGAGCCGGAGGACTGTCGGACAAGATAAATAATCTTGCGGTATCGGCTCCGTAGTTTTCAAATATTTCATCAGGATCAACAGTGTTGCCTTTAGACTTAGACATCTTAGAGCCGTCCTTCAAAACCATACCTTGAGTTAACAAGTTCTTGAACGGTTCGTCAAAATCTAACAATCCGCAATCTCTTAATGCCTTTGTGAAAAATCTTGAATACAAAAGGTGAAGAATTGCGTGCTCAATTCCGCCAACATACTGATCTACAGGTAACCATTTGTTTACCAAATCTCTGTCAAAACATTTTTCCGAATTTCTAGCATCGGCATATCTCAAATAATACCAACTTGAGCAAACAAACGTATCCATAGTATCTGTTTCTCTGACTGCGTGCCCGCCACATTTAGGACAAACAGTGTCTTTAAAAGTCGGAGATGTTGTGATAGGGGATTTACCTACTACAGAGAAATCAACATCTTTTGGTAATCTTACAGGGAGTTGATCTTCCGGAACAGGCTGAATACCGCATTTGTCACAATATACGATAGGGATAGGAGCACCCCAATATCTTTGACGCGAAATCAACCAGTCACGGAGTCTGTATTGAGTTTTAAATTCACCGAATCCGCCATCTACCGCTTTTTGAGTGATAGCCTTTTTAGCCTCTGTATTTTTCATTCCGTTAAATTCGTTTGAATTAACCAATACTCCCTCTTCCGTATATGCTTCATCTTTGCAATCGGAAGGATTTTCAGGGTTTTGGATAACGACTTTCATCGGAAGATTATACTTTTTAGCGAACGCATAATCTCTTGTATCATGAGTAGGAACAGCCATAACGGCACCTGTTCCGTATTCTACAAGAGCATAATCCGCAGTCCAGAGAGGGAACTTTTCACCGTTGAACGGATTGATACAGTGGGTACCCAAAGGAACACCGGTTTTCGGTCTTTCAGTGGACAATCTTTCAATCTCATTCATCTTGCGGGCATTTGCTCTGTATTCTTCAACCGCCTTTTTATTTTCAGGAGTTGTCAATTTTTCAATATCTTTATATTCAGGAGCAACTACAAGGTAGGTAATACCGTGAACGGTATCAGGTCTTGTTGTATAAACAGGTACTTCAATGTCTTCTCCGTTAGGAGCATCTACGACCTTAAATCTGAAGATAGCACCCGTGGATTTACCTATCCAGTTAGCCTGCATAGTTTTTACGTTATCTCCCCAACCTTTTAATTGGTCAAGGTCTTTAAGTAAATCTTCGGCATAATCGGTTATTTTGAAGAACCATTGTGACAGATATTTTTTCTCAACAGTGCTGTCACATCTCCAACATTTGCCATCAATAACCTGTTCGTTTGCAAGTACTGTTCCGCACTTGTCACACCAGTTTACTGCAGCTTCTTTTTTGTATGCCAAACCTTTTTTATATAATTGAAGGAACAACCATTGCGTCCATTTGTAATATTCTTCCTTACAGGTGGTTACTTCTCTGTCCCAATCATAGGAGAGTCCTAAACGCTTTAGTTGTCCTGTCATATACGCAATATTTTCATCCGTCCATTTTGCGGGATCAACGCCATGCTGCATAGCGGCATTTTCAGCAGGGAGTCCGAAACTGTCCCATCCGATTGGATGTAAAACATTAAAGCCGTTCATACGTTTAAAACGTGCAATTACATCTGTAATCGTATAGTTTCTGACATGCCCCATATGCAATTTCCCAGACGGATACGGGAACATTGACAAAGCATAATATTTTGGTTTGTCACTGTCATCGTATGTTTTGAAGGTTTTGTTATCTTCGTAATACTTTTGCCATCTAGGCTCTAATTCCTGCGGATAGTAACTCTCTTTCATAAATAAATAATCCCCTATATAAAATATATAATTCAATTATACACCAAATAATGAAAATGCTTAAATATTACATAAAAAATAACCCCATATAAAAGAAAAAACCACTTAAAGCAAGTGGTGTGTGTGAAAAATTATAGGGAAAATTATAGGGAAAAATTATATTTTTGAGTCCTGTACTGCGGGTTACAACAATATATAAGAATGGATATTGCCATATACCCTTAAATAAATTTGATTTGTAATTTTTCTTCTAAAAAATGTCCTTTCGTTGGCATAGCTACGCCATCAGTGAAATATCCCGAACAATCGGATACAAAATACGATATTCCTGCCCAATCAGTTAAGCTATAGTCATACTTACTGTCTTACGATACGTTTAGGCTGTTACTCAGCCATTTTTAACCCTAATCAACAGATATGTCATGCATAAACTTTATTTTAACGATAACAATATCTATTTTTAATCTTGGAGTTTAACTGTTCTGTTGTTTAATCCTTTCGTTTGATGTTTATATATACGGCACATTTCATAGAAAACTTTAATTTTTTGTTCAATTTTGTTAACAAATGTTAATAAAATCGTCATAACTCACTAATAGTTTGACATTTATGAATAGGAATATAAACACTTTTCTTAAGAAATATGGATAAAATAATATAAAATCCTAACCGGCATGCAATAATAAATGTAACAATAATGGTAAATAACTTTAAAAGATTGGGATATTAGTATATTATTTATACAGAACATGAGGGCAAAATGAGAAAATTTAAAATAGGTTTAATAGGCTTAGGCACAGTAGGGACAGGTGTTTATAAGGCCTTACAAAAATTTAATGATATAGAAATAGAAAAAATCGTTGTAAAGAATATAAACAAGAAAAGAGATATTGAAAACTTTGATACATCATTATTAACGACAAATGCTGATGATGTAATCAAGAATCCTGATATTGATATAGTAGTTGAAGTAATCGGCGGGGTAAGTCCTGCAGGGGAATACATAGCACAGGCAATTGAGAACGGGAAACACATTGTAACCGCAAACAAAGAACTCCTTGCAAAAAAAGGAGAAGAATTATTCAACCTTGCCGAAAAACATAATAAAGTTATCCTTTACGAAGCCGCTATCGCAGGCGGAATACCATTAATAATGCCTATGAAAACCATTATGGCAGGAAATGACATCACGAAGATTAGAGCTATCTTAAACGGCACCACAAACTATATCTTAACGAAGATGGACAATGACGGCATTTCATACGAGCAAGCTTTAAAAGAGGCTCAAGAGCTCGGTTATGCAGAAACAAATCCTACAGGGGATGTCGAGGGTTACGATGCAATGTATAAGATTACGACTCTTTCCACTATTGCGTTCAAAAAGAGAATAAAACTTGAAAATGTTTACAGAGAAGGAATAACTAAGGTTCGTCCCGAAGATATGAGAAAGGCAAACGAGCTCGGATATAAGATTAAGCTTGTTGCTTTGGGTAATTTGAACGAAGACGGCAGAGCCGATGTAAGAGTACATCCGATGTTAGTAAAAAAAGGCGATTCTCTCGCACATATTGACTATGTAACTAATACTGTTTGCCTTGAAGGTTTCCCAATGGGCAAAATCGCATTTACGGGAGCAGGCGCAGGCGAATTTCCGACCGCAAGTTCTGTAGTCGGAGATATAATAAACATAATCGAAGAACTAAAACATACTGATGATATCTTGCCGATGATGAGATGTAATCATGTTGAATATGCTGATATGATTGATATTAAAGACACATACAACAGATATTATCTTTCAATTACTGCATCAAACAAAGTCGGTGTCATCGGGATGATTGGGAATGTATGTGCTAAACGTAATATCAGTTTATCAACAATATTACAGAAGGGATTGTCTCAGGATAACACGGCTGACATTACAATAGTTACCGAAGTTTGTAAAGAGGCTGACATACAAGAGGCAATTAAAGAATTGACCGAATGTAAGATTGACAGTTTAATAAGAGTAGAATAATGAAACGGTGTAAACTACCGTAACCAAATAAAAGAAAGAGGGCACAAAGTGTATTACAAAGGTTTAATCAACAGATACAGAGAATATTTACCGGTAACGGATAAAACTCCTATTATAACATTGAACGAAGGGAACACTCCGTTAATCAAGGCAGACAACCTAGCTAAGAAAATCGGGTTAGATGCAAATATTTATTTGAAGTTTGACGGATGCAACCCGACAGGGAGTTTCAAAGACCGCGGGATGACCATGGCTGTATCAAAAGCGAAAGAAGAAGGGACAGAAGCCATCATTTGTGCATCAACAGGTAATACAAGTGCCTCCGCAGCAGCTTACGGAGCGAAGGCAGGACTAAGAACATTGGTACTTATCCCTGACGGATATATCGCTCTCGGGAAATTGTCACAAGCAATGATGTACGGAGCGGAAATAATCGCCATTCAAGGGAACTTTGATGTCGCGTTAGAGTTTGTAAGAAAAATCGCCGACACTAATCCTATTACACTTGTTAATTCCGTAAATCTTTACAGAATTGAGGGGCAAAAAACAGGTGCATTTGAGATTATAGATGCGCTCGGCAAAGTTCCTGATTATCACTTTATTCCTGTTGGGAATGCCGGTAATATCACGGCTTATTGGAAAGGTTATACCGAATGGCATAAACTAGGAAAGATTGATAAATTACCGAAGATGATGGGTTATGAAGCGGAGGGTTCCGCTGCAATCGTCAGAGGTGAAAGAATTATGAACCCTGAAACATTGGCAACCGCTATAAGAATAGGGAACCCTGCAAGTTGGAAGAAAGCGGAAGCTGCAAGAGACGAAAGCCACGGAAAAATCGGATGTGTAAGCGATGAAAAGATAGTTGAAGCATATAAGCTCATCGCAAAAACCGAGGGCGTATTTGCGGAACCTGCAAGCGCAGCATCTGTCGCAGGTTTAATTCAAGCTCATGAACAAGGACTTGTAAAAGAAGGTTCGGATATCGTTTGTATCTTGACAGGTAACGGATTAAAAGATCCTGATAATGCAATTAAATTCGCAAACGACGAAGTTAAGAAAGCTCCTGCAGATTTTGATGAAGTAATGAAAATAATCAAAGGATAAGCAATATTATAATTATGTCTGGCTTTGCCTGACATAATATTACATGCAAGGTGCTATGCCAAATAAGTATATTTATTTATTGCTACCCCGCCCGTAGTTCTAAGATTTCCCTAACGTGAAATCCACACCCAAGTTGTGGCTGATTTCGCTCCACGGGTATAAATGGAAGGGAACAAGTGCAGATTGTTAGTCTGCCAAATTACTTAGTGCCCTAGTGCCTTGCTGCCTTAGTATCTTATGAAAAGAGTTTGAATGTTCTTTCAACGTTATCTTTAGCAACGGTTTTCAATGTTTCCATTTCTTCTTTGATTGCGTTTCTTTCGGTTTCCATTGCTGCTAAGTCCGTATCGTATTTTCTGTCTTTCAAGTCGATACGTTTCATATCAGCTTCGTATTTTGCTTCTGCTTTCTTGAGTTTTTTTTCATTGTCAACTTCTCTTAAAGAAGTTTTTACTGAAACACTTGTATTTTCAATTCCCATAAATTTGTTGAAGTCAGTATCGCTCATATTAGTTCTTTCATTTTCGGAAAGATTGGCAAATGATGATACTTTAGAAGGATTAAAAGTAGTAAACACAGCTTGCCCTGCATTAATAATGTTGGTTAAATAATCCACGCTTGAAGCTTGTTCTTCAGTTACAACCGTAACACCACATCTTTTTGCGAGTGAATACATTGCAATAGCTCTAGCGATGTCAGGATCTGTTGTATCCCAGTACTCTTCCGTATGATCCGGTTCTTCTTCGTAATGGTCAAATACATCAACATATGTTCCGTCCCATTTAGGAGCAGTTTTAGAACCGTAGGTCGGTTCAATGTTATCATCACTACTTTTGAATGATATATCCCAATCTGTAGAGTTGTATTTTGAAGCGTTTGAATATGCAGTATTGTTTCCTTTTATTGCAGTTAGGATTGCAGATAAATCAGAACCGCTGTTAATCATTTCATTGATGTTAGCAAGAGTTGCTTTACCTTCATCGGAAGAAGAGAAGTTGTTTAACCAATTAGAAATTTGTGATTCGGTTACAGTAGAGTCTTTTTGTACAAAGTTATAATAAAGTTCTTTAGCGATAGTGTTAACTGTAGGAATTTCAATTTTTCCTTTTGTAGTTGAATATACAGGATTCCAAGTATCAGATGTATCATTAGAAATAATAATATTGTCATTTGATGTATAAGTTGTTTGATAAGAAGATGATGTTGTAGAAGAAATAGTATTATTTTTGATATCCTTCTTTAAATCATCAATAAATGAACCGGTAGAACTGCTTCCATTCATATAATTGCAAAGATATTCATTTATGTTTGCTATATACATTGAATTGTTACTATTTGTATAAAGATTTTTTATATAATTTTTAACTTTAGTTGTATCAATTTCGTCAGTTTTTTCGCCACTTTTCGCTAAAGCTCCGATAATATTTGAATAGAACCCGCCTGTATAATCGGAAGGATTAACAGAAGGAGTTGTAATATTTGTTGCGAATTGAGAACTTGTCCAAGATGAATCACTTGTGTTTCCGCAAATATTATGAACTCCGTCATCATCATAAACTACGTTAGATATATTTGTTGTAGCTCCTGTAAACAAACTTCCTAATACCGTACCAACATTATTGCTACCTGTTACTTTAAAGCTTGTTACACAATCAATAATAGTTGAATTATCAGGGCAATAAGCTAAAATTCCACCAACATTTTCACCTGATGGAATTGCTTGCCCTGTTACGTGGCATCCTATAATTGTACCACTGGAAGAAGCAGATATTCCGCCAATATCAGCTCTTGTTGAATCAGTACTCTTTAACGTAACATTAGCATTACAATTTTTTATAGTTCCGCCAGCCCATGTATTTCCGTTTTCTCCAACGATACCGCCAACTCTATATGGTGCAGTAATCGTTCCTGTCACATAACAATTTTCAATAGTTGCCCCTTCAAAAACTTTTCCTGCAATACCACCGGTGCCTGTATTACTCCAGTTTTGAGTGGACTTTGTTATATTAACGTTTTCAACACCGAGATTTTTAATAGTTCCGTTACGTCTAACTCCTTCAAATAAGCCTTGAGAGCCGGTTAAATTTGATATAACATAACCGTTACCGTCAAATGTTCCTCTAAAGAATCTTTCGTCGTAAGTAGAAAGGACACATCCGATACCTTGCCAATTGGTTACACTGCTCATATCTATATTATTTGATAATACAAATGTTACACCCTCTAATGTATTATTGTTATTAACAATTGATTGTAATTTTTTCATTCCTTCAACGTCGCTGATTTTATATGTAGAACCTGAAGTAAATGAAGTCGCATTGTTAATATCTTGAAGAGATGAAGTATTTACAGGATGAGATTTTACACTTTTGTCAGAAAAGTCATTGTATTCGACAGTAACAGTACTGGAGCTATTCTTTACAGGAGTTAATGCAGATAAAATTGAAGATGGGTTTTGCTTAACAGTATTTGTAACTTTATTACTTCCAATGATATTGTTAATGCTTGTATCTTGAGTTTCAACCATGTGTTTTTCCTGACGATATTTAGGAACTTGCTTGGTTATTTCTTTTGTTGATTTAGATTTACCCGTTGTTTCACTAATAAATGTATCCAAATCACGGGTTTCATTTTCGGTAGTTTTTAAACCGTATTTGTTAGCAACTGTTGGGGTAACAATGATTTTATTGTCTTGGTCTTGAAGGAATAAGATTTCACCTGAGGTTTCACCGCCCCAGTTTCCTACAATACCGTTTTGCATAGCATTCATGGTAGCATCCTTGAAAGTTATGCTACCGTCTTGGTTTAAAGCTCTGTATTGAATCTTAGTGGCTTCGAGGGCATTTTCATAATCTTCGTAAACACGAGAAGACTCGTTAGCTAATTGAAGTTTTTGAGCTTCAAGCTTTTGAGCCTTATATTCGATTTGATGCATTCTACCGGTTAGATGCAACAAACGTGCTTGTGATGATGATAAACCCATTTGTTTCTTTTCCCTATTGCTTACATCAGGTCAGTTCGCGAAAAATAATAAAACCTTTTGTAGCACCATGGTTTACGGCGTTATTCCGCTATTTCTTTAATATTTTTCATAATATTGTTACAAAAGTTAATAATTATATCTGAGTTTTTTATAGGAAACATAAGGTTTGAAGTATAATAAAATTATGAAGAAACGGATTAGCATATTAGGTTCAACAGGATCAATCGGAACACAGGCTCTAGAGGTAATCGAAAGATTATCAGACAAGTTTGAAATTATTTCACTTACTGCAGGCAGAAACATAGATTTGTTAAACGAACAAATTGCAAAATTTCATCCTAAATCAGTTTGCGTAAGTGCCGACGCCGACAAAGTTATCGGATGTAATAAAGTTCTGACAGGAACCGAAGGACTTGATGAAATATGTTCTAACAAAGAAAATGACATAATCCTTGTCGCTGTATCGGGCAGAATAGGGCTTGAACCTACTATTACGGCTATAAAAAACGGGATTAATATTGCTCTTGCGAACAAAGAAACACTTGTTATGGCAGGTGATATCGTTATGCCATTAGCGAAGGAAAACGGAGTAAGCATTGTTCCCGTAGACAGCGAACATTGTGCAATCCATCAATGCATAAAAGATATTTCACAAGTAGATAAATTGATTATTACAGCATCAGGCGGGCCGTTCTTAAACAAGACTGTTGAAGATATGAAAAATGCAACCGTTGAACAGGCACTTGCTCATCCGAGATGGCATATGGGCAAAAAAATAACAATCGATAGTGCAACTCTTATGAATAAAGGGTTAGAAGTAATTGAGGCACATCATCTGTTCAACATGCCTTATGACAAAATAGAAGTCGTTGTACATCCGCAAAGCGTTGTACATTCTGCGATTGAATATGTTGATGGTAGTGTAATTGCTCAATTAGGTTTACCGAGTATGCATATTCCTATCCAGTATGCAATATGTTATCCCGAAAGATACGAAGGGATAAAATCAAAAAGTTTCAGTTTTTCTCAAATTGCAAGACTTGATTTTCAGGAACCTGATTTTGAGAAGTTCCCGTTTTTGAACCTTGCATATAATGCGGGAAGAACAGGCGGAACAGCAACTGTTGCTCTGAACGGAGCCGATGAAGAGGCTGTATTTGCTTTTCTTAAAGGAAAAATAAAATTATACGATATTTATGAGATAACCGAAAAAATGTATTCTTCTCACAAACCGATTTTAAATCCGACTTTAGAAGAAATTTTTGCGGTAGATAAAGAAATAAGAGAAAAGACGAAAGAATTAATCTACGGGAGAGTTGAGTGTTTGAGTATTTAAGAGGTATATTATCCGACAAGTACAGTTCGGCAAACGTGTATTATTTTATACTTGATGTGAACGGAGTCGGGTACAGCCTTGAAGTATCGGAAAGAGATTATAACGCCGATATCAAACCTGATACGGAAATTAAGGTTTATACAAAACTCATCCACAGAGAAGATACAATGTACCTTTGCGGGTTCTTAAAGAAAGAAACACGCGATATTTTCAATTATTTAACTTCCGTTTCGGGAGTCGGAGTCAAAATGGCACTCGCTCTGTTAGGGAGTTTTGATACCTGCGATTTAATATCCGTCGTAATAAACGAAGATTATAAGCAACTGACTATCGCAAAAGGCGTCGGGCAAAAACTCGCTCAAAAAATAATACTTGAGCTAAGAGATAAACTGATTAAAGCTAATATATCAGTCGTTCCCGACAAATTTACTGATATAGAAATGAATGAGGCATGCAAAGAAACTACTTCCGTATTACTCTCATTAGGGTACACGGATGAAGAAATAAATACCGCATATAAGGTTGTATTAGACAAGTGTAAAAACAAGGAGGATTCAGAAGAATTGTTAAGAGAAACTTTAAAATATTTATCAATGTAAATATTTTTTAAGCACATGTTCAAAAACTAGCAAAAAATTTTAAATGAGTTCGTTAAAATAAACAGAATTAGGTGTGTAATATGATTAATTTTTCTTCCAGCAACATTCAAACAGTCCACAGATCGGGCTATTTACCAACAAACGTAAGTAATAACAACACGGCAAGTGAACCGCCGAAAGAAACAAACGGCGAAAAAGCTACAAAAATCTATGATTATTCTCAAAAGATTAAATCACCAACATTAAAATATTTTGTATCAAATGTAGCTTACAGCTCTCAGTTTGAGCCTGATAAAAAAGACGAAAACCCTGTTAAGGCTGACGGGACAACAGAATTAAAAATCGGGTATTTAAACGACTTACACGGTCAATATATGAAACTCGAAAAAATCGGGGATGCGCTTAGAGATTGCGATATCAGATTCTCAGGCGGAGATAATATGTTAGGTGATGACCGTAACGAAAAGATTAACAAATGTATCCTTAAATACATGGACGGCGAAGATGTTGAGGCATCCGCACTCGGAAACCACGATGTCGATATGTCAGAAAAGAAATTCAAAGATTTGACTCAAGACTTGAAAATGAAATATATGGCTGGGAACTTTAAACAAGATACAGAATCAAGAGTTCACCCGCAAGGCGACAAAGGCGCATATATTCATGATAAATTCATCGACTCATATGTTGGGGACTACAAAGGCGTAAAATACGGGGTTGTAGGTATCGCACCCGTCGATATGGAAACAAGAATGACTCACCCTGAGTTATACAAAGATTTCCAAATAGATAACCTTGACGATACAATCAAAGGGGTTCAACACGAAGTTGATGAACTCAAAAAACAAGGTATAAATAAAATATTCTTATTATCTCACGTCGGCTATGAGAAAGATAAAGAAATCGCAAAAAATACTGACGGTATTGACGTAATATTCGGCGGACACTCTCATACATATGTAAACGGTATTGAACCGGGTGAAAACTTACAACTTTCTAAATCAAAAGAGCCGGTTTTAATCACAAACGCTGAAAAAGACGGCAATTTCTACGGAAAAGCTGATTTAGTATTTGATAAAAACGGTGTACTTGTTGAAGGCTCAAACAATCTTTATGAAACAAGTAAACGTCACAAAAACCTTGCTTATAAAAAGATATTTGACGATATTATGGGCAAACCTGAAGTATTAGGTACAATCGGAACAGTTCTTCCTTGTCCTAAACAAAGATTAAGCGAAGAAAATCCGCATGCTAACTTTGTAGCTGATGCTATCAGAAACGAATTAAACGTTGATATAGGTATCGTAAACGCAGGTAACATCAGAAACACATTTGAACCCGGAACAATTGATACTTCCGACACGAAGTCAATCTCACCTTTCGGCGACGGAATGGCAATCACAACTATCAATGAAAAAGACTTAGTTGACGGTATCAAAGCAGGTTGCAAATCTACAACTTCAAAAGACGGTAAACCGGGCTTCATTTACGCATCAGGTTTAACATACTCGGTTAAGAAACCTACAGGGGAACTTCTTGACATGACTTATACCGATAAAGAAGGAAACCAAAGAAAGATTGACGTAAACAATCCTGATCCGAACAAAATTTACAGAATAGGCGCTGATGACTATATCTTAAGAGGCGGAGACGGAAACAAAGCGTTCAACCAACTCGACCACGCAGAAAAAGTGTTTGATTTCAGTGAAGACAAACTTATCGCTGACTACATCAGACACCATAACGGTCAACCTGTCGACATTAATACTACGGGAAGGATTAATGTAGTCGACTAAAGAAACAGTATATTATGGGAGAAACAGCGGTTACACTATGTGACCGCTTTTATTTTTTATGCGTTTGAAGAGTTTATTTTAAAATAGATATCTTTTAATCGTTTTTTACTTATATGGGTATAAAGCTGGGTTGTTGAAACATCACTGTGCCCTAAAAGTTCCTGCACAACACGTAAATCAGCACCGTTTTCCAAAAGATGAGTTGCATAAGTGTGTCTTAGTGTATGAGGAGATATGTCTTTATGTATCAATTTGCCCAATTTATGAATGATACGGTAGGCGTCCTGTCTTGTCATAAGTCGCCCGTTTTCCGTTATCAATAGTCTGTCAGTTTTTTTGTTGTATTTTGTGATTAAAAACTCACGTTCTTTATAATATTTATTTAGGACGTCAAATGCCCTTGAGCCGAACGGAACAAGTCTTTCTTTTGAGCCTTTACCTGAACATAAGATACTTTTATTATTCATATTTATGTCGTTCATTTTTAAGTTGCATAATTCCGATACACGGAGTCCGCAACTGTAGAGAAGCTCTAAAACAGTTCTTTCTTCTATATTTAAGTCGGAAGAAAGCAGCGTATCAATCTCCGAGGTTGTCAAAACTTTAGGCAAATGCTTTGGCAGTTTTGCAGGTTCAAATGTTGATATCGGGTTTGATGAAGAATAACCGTTTGCACATGCCCATTTAAAAAAAGATTTGAGTGCGGATAATTTTCTTGAAATACTTGAAGGTACAATATTATCGTCACGCAATTGCATAATAAAAGCACTAATGTGCAGTCTTGTAATTACGTTTATATCATCAACGGAGCAAAAATCGATAAACTCTGATATATCGTTTCTGTATGCAAGAACGGTATTTTTGGAAAGTCCTTTTTCTATTTCTATATAATCAATGAATTTTGACAACAAATCATACATATTATTATTGTACTATTTTTTGCAAAAAAGTTAAGGTAAAGATTATTTTGTAATAATATTATTATAAGGACAATTAAGGAGAAATGATGAAAGTATTAGTAACAGGGGCAACAAGAGGAATAGGTAAAGCAATATTTGAAGAACTTTCAAAAGATTATGAAGTTTATGCAACCGCAAGAAACGAAGAACTTTTAAAATCACTCAAAGCAAATGGATATTGTGTATGTGATTTAGCGGGCGATATTACAAAGTTATGCGATTTTATAAAAGAAAATAAATTCGATATTATTGTCAACAATGCAGGGGAATACATTTACGGGGCAATTGATGAAATGAAGGGAGAACAGATAAAATCGATATTTGAAACTAATCTTATAGCGCCTGTAAAGATAATATCTTCCGCCGTTCCTTATATGAAAGAAAAGAAATGGGGAAGAGTTGTAAACATTGGCTCAATTTCGGGAGTAATGGGTGAGGCTTATGCGTCATTATATTCATCGTCGAAATCGGGGTTAATCGGGTTAACAAAGGCATTGGCGTTGGAGCTTGCCGAATATAATATAACCGTAAACACAATAAACCCGGGATGGGTAGATACGGAACTCGGAAATAAATCGATTGAAGACAGTGAATTTTCGAAAGAAGAAATAATGGATACGGTACCACAGAGAAGATTTGTACAACCTGTTGAAATTGCGAAAATGGTCAGATATTTAATATCGGAAGATGCGAAGGGGGTAACAGGACAATCAATAAATATTTGTGCGGGGCTAAGTGTCGGAATATAACAACTATAGTGATATAAAATATTGTCATAACACATACGCCCGCGGTAATTGATAAAAAGTATTGACATCCAAAAATGTTAATGCTAGACTATACTTGCAACTTAGGCTCGTGGCACTCTGCCGAGCAGATTTTCGGAAGGGCGACAGCGAACGATAGAGAGCTTAGCCCGATAGAGCCAAGAACACGAATGAACGACAAAATTCGTCAGAATTTTAAAGTGAATACAGTGTTCGGCGAACCCGAATAATCCAAGACACAAAACGATTAAATATCGTTTGAAAGGAAGGTGGCGCAGACTATAAAACAAAGTTTGAAAATTGAATATAACCGTATAGGCTCGTGGCACTCTGCCGACAAACGATTAAGTATCGTTTGGAGAGGTAGGTAGCGCAGACTATAAAATAAAAAAACTTGAAAATTAAATAAAACAACTTAGGCTCGTGGCGCAGCGGTAGCGCAGAAGACTCTTAATCTTTTGGTCGTGGGTTCGAATCCCACCGGGCCTATTTTTTATTGGTAATTTTTGAATTATTTAATGATAGTAATTCACTAAAAACATTTTACACAGCTATTAGAAGTTACATAATTTAATAATCTATTTACTAAAATATATATAAATAATAGAATTAATTTATACTTAATTATAACAAATCATCAAGTTTTGTTGTATTAAAATTTTGAATAATTCTAGTATAGGGATAGTTATGAGTAGATTAATTGATAAAAATATTAGTATATATGAAGCATTGCGAAACATAGAAACAGGTAAATATGTAATGCCTGCGTTTCAACGTCAATATGTTTGGAGTATGGCTCAAATAGAAAAATTGTAGGATTCTATTTTATTAGACTATCCTATTGCAACATTTTTATTTTGGCATCTTGATGAAGATAATACAGACTGGAAAACATATTTTTGTAATTTTTTAAAATCTGTAACATTTAATAATTCAAAACTAGCAGATAATATAAATTATGAATTATCATGCATAGATTGTAAGATCTCAGACACAGCAGTTCTAGACGGACAACAACGTTTAACATCTTTGTATTTATCTTTATATGGAACAGCATATATAAGAGAGAAACATGCTCGCAGAAAAACTCTCGGAGGAACGATACAAGAATTGGTTATTGAGTTAAACAAAAAAGCAACTGAAGATGACGAATATAATAGAAAAAAATATGATATAAAATTTACAAGCAAAATCCAACCAACTCAATTCAAAATAAAAGACTTAATTAAATCCGAATATAAAGATATAACTTCAAGGAATGAAATGATAGAAAATAAAATAAAAAACATTCCAAATGATAGTCAACAATATGCAAAAAATATATTAAACAAGTTGTGTGAGAAAATTTATGATGAAAAATTAGTTCATTATACAGAAATTTGCGGAATGCAACAGGATGATGCATTAGAAATGTTTGTAAGATTTAATAGTGGAGGCAGACCATTAAAACCGTCCGAAATTACAATGTCTATACTTGAAGCATATTGGCCTAGTGCCCGCAGGGAATTTGGAAGACTTTTAACAAACTCTTTTGAAAATTTTGGGACAGATTTTATAATACGAACTTCACTAATGTTATTCGGAAGGGTCGATAAGACTATAATAAATAAAGACATTGCTGAAAATTTAAGAGATAATTGGGAGTTTTTGAAAAAAGCTCTAAGAAATTTACAACAATTTCTCGACTATAATAATATTGACGTAAACCGTTTTTCAGGAGTTTGGACAGTTCTAATTCCACTTATATATACTATATATTATAATCACGATTATAAAGAAAATAATGATGCAATGATGAAATATTTAGCAAGAGCAGTTTTATTCAGATATTTTCAAAACGGAACGAAGTCAAAGTTACTAAAATTACGTAATTCTATAAAAGAATATGATTATTCGATAACAACAGACATGTTAAATAGTATATACGACTTAAGAGTAACTGATTCAAAAATTGAAGATATTCTAAACACAAAAAAAGGAGATAAAATTTGTGCAGCTGCTTTATATTACTTAAGTCATAACTGGATGAATAGAGATACAAAATATGAAATTGATCATTTACACCCAAGCATGAGATTTAGTGATGATAACAGAAAACCCTTTACCATCTCTTTTCAAGAATGGAAAGAATGGAAGGGAAACAGAGATAGATTACCTAATTTACATTTATTGGAAGGAAGAAGTAATGCAAGCAAAAGTGATATGTCCTTAAACGATTATGTAAATGATATGAATGCAGAACAAAGACATTTATTTTATGAACATTCTTTTGTTCGTCCAAGCATATCTCTTGAGTTTGATAATTTCGGGAATTTCTACACAGAAAGAAAAAAAGTTTTATCAAAAAAAAATAAGGGAATTAGTTGAATAAACTGAACACATGCGACAACATCAATACAATGTCATTATCCCGTTTGCATATCCGCCGATTATTTTATCTTTTCCGCTTTGAACGACTTTAAGAGGATGATAATAGGAGCTTGAGGCATCCGTGTATACAGTTTTTCCTATTGCGGGTTTATCCTTCGGGATTAAATGAGTATACTGTTTTGGAGTTGTTTCGCAACAATTAACCAAAACTTTTTCACCTTTTGGAATGTTATTTTTAATAAAATCAAAAATGCCTTCATTCGATTTGCCTGCGATGTGCCATTTATCTTTGCCTGATTTTATCAGGGAAGAACCTTCTCCATGACCGAATATTATATATTTTAAATCTTTCGGGAATTTGCCCTTTTTAATATCACGCATAATAACTTTTGCAAAATCATTGAAGCATCTTGCCTCTTCCGTTGTAGTCATAAGCATTTTTATACCTGTTTCTTTTTCAAATTTATCGCAAATTTGAGAGACTTCCTTTTTATCAGGATTGGAGTACATGACTTTTTGAAACTCATTACCGAGTTTATTCGGATGAAACACCTCTTTTACGGTATCACAAAACTGATTTAGTTTAGAGCCGACAGCGCTTGTCTGCCAAGAAAATTTTGGAGCGAGTATATTTTTATTTAAAATTATATTAGTAAATTTAGACACAAATACCTTCCATATATATAAAGTCAGTTAAGTGTCAAATATTGCTTATATAAAAATACAAAAAAATGTATTTTTGACAAATCTTAATAATATAAAATTCATACCCCAAAACAGCTTAACATGTAGTAAATTTTGCAGTAAATTATTTGATTTTTTTATTTGTTTCTGTTATGATTATAACAACGTTTAGTGATAAAATTATGGGATAGTATACGGCAAAGTCCGCTTGTATATCATAAATAAGGAGAAGATGCGTAAGAAAATTACTATCATTATGTCCATTTTATTCGGACTTATATTTTTGAGATATTGTATAACAGTTTACGATACACATAAACAACAAAGCAAAATGGCAAAGGTTGCCATGCCTGAAGTTGTCGTTGAGCAAGTCGGTTCAAAAAGTATCATCAAAAAATACACGGCACCGGCGAGAGTCGTCGCGAAATATCAAGTAAATGTAGAGGCTCGTATTGACGGATATTTGCAAAGGAGTTACTTCAAAGAAGGCGACTATGTTAGAGCAGGACAGGTTTTGTTTGAGATTGAACCGCAAGAATATCAATATGCGGTACAACAGGCAAGAGCAAACGTCAGAAGTGCAAGAGCAAAACAAATTTATTATGATAAGCAGAGTGCCCGTGCAAGACAGCTTGTAGCACAAGATTACATTGCAAGAGCTGATTATGATAACGCTGTTGCGGAAAGAGACTCTTACAGAGCGGACTATCAAAGAACTGTGAGTGCATATAACGATGCCCGTCGTAATTTGAGCTATACAAGAGTAAAAGCTCCGGTTTCAGGCAGAGTCGGTATAATTACGGTAACAGTCGGAAACTTCGTAAGAACAAATGGAGGAACATTAACGACTATTTACAGCGTTAACCCTATCTATGTAACCTTCCCTCTTGAGGCAAGCGACTTCAACGAATTGGCAAGAATTGACGGAAGTGCTACAGCGCAAAGGAAAGTTGAATTTTATTTCAGCAACGGTCAAAAATATGCGCTTAGCGGGGTTCAAAACTTCTTTGATAACAAAGTTGATGAGGCAACAGGAACAATCACAATGAGAGGAACATTTAAAAATGACCAATTCCAACTCATGCCTGGCGACTACGGAAAAGCTATTGTCTATGCGACAAAACCCGATCCGTGTCCTACAATCCCGACAAAAGCAATCCAAGAAAACCAAGCAGGGAAATATGTATATATAATTAATGAAAAACATATTCCTGTACTCACGTATATAAAAGAATTAGAACAAGACGGAGACAACACTCTTATCAAAAGCGGATTAAAAATCGGGGATACAATTGCTGTAGGCGGTATTCAACAAATAACTCCGGGGGTAGAAGTAAAAGTAGTAAACAGACTTCCTGAGAATAATGACAAAAACGCAAATATTTTTGTAAAGTTATTCAGAAAAATCAAACGACTAATAATAAGAAAGTAAAAGGGTTAGAGACATAAATCAATGGCAGATAATTTATTTGTAAAACGACCTAAATTAGCGATAGTAATATCTCTAGCAGTAATGTTGGCAGGGCTTATTTCGCTATTCAATCTGCCGATTGAAGAATACCCGTCAATCACACCTCCACAGGTTGTTGTTGCGGCTACATACAGCGGGGCGAGTTCCGACGTAATCGCATCTACCGTTGCGGCTCCTATAGAGCAGCAGGTAAACGGTGTTGATAACATGATTTACATGTCCTCCGATTCAAGAAACGGGTCATACAGACTTACAATTTACTTTGCAATCGGAACGGATCCTGATATGGCACTGGTCAACGTTCAGAACCAGTTGCAGTTGGTAACACCGAGACTTCCTGAAGAGGTAAGAAGATACGGATTAACAGTTCGTAAGTCTACGGGCGGGGCGGGTGTAATGATGATATCCTTACGTTCTCCTCACGGAACGTATGATTCTCTGTACTTGGCCAACTATGCTGTCAGAAACATCAAAAACGAACTTGAACGTATTAAAGAAGCAAGTGAAGTAAACGTTTACGGTTCGGGTGAATACGCTATGCGTATATGGTTAAAACCTGACAGAATGATGAGTTTAGGGATTACTCCGACCGATGTATCTAACGCTATCCAAGGACAAAACACGCAGGCTCCTGCGGGTGACTTGGGCGGAGAACCTATGCAGACTCCACAAGTTATAAAATATACCCTGAGAACAAAAGGCCGACTAAAAACGGTTGAAGAATTTGAAAATATTGTTGTAAAGTCAGATCCTAGCGGTGCTAACGTAAAGATAAAAGATATTGCAAGAGTAGAACTAGGCGCTAACACTTATACATCTGTATCAAGGGTAGACGGGTTAAAGATGGCTATTATATCCGTTACGCAGTTGCCTAACGCAAACGCGGTCAGCCTTGCAAACAAGATACAAAAAGAAATGCAAAAGATGTCAAAGACATTCCCGCCTGATATGGTATGGGATGTACAGTATGATAATACACTGTTCGTAAAAGAATCTATACACGAAGTTATAAGTGCAATATTCCTTGCTATTATCCTTGTAAGTATCGTAACCTACTTATTCTTAGGTACGGCAAGAGCGGCATTTATTCCGTTCTGTGCAATCCCTGTATCTTTGATTGGTGTATTTATATTTATGGGAATGCTCGGGTTCTCTGTGAACTTGCTTATATTATTCGGACTGGTGCTTGCCGTCGGTCTGGTTGTAGATGATGCTATCGTTGTACTGGAAAACACTCAACGACATATTCAGGAGGGCAAAACTCCGAGAGAGGCAACAAATATATCTATGCAAGAGGTATTCGGAGCTGTTGTTGCAACATCTCTTGTACTTATGGCAGTATTCGTTCCTGTATCATTTATGGGCGGACTTACAGGGCAGATGTTCAGACAGTTTGGGCTTTGTTTGGCATCCGCAATAGGTTTATCAACAATGGTTGCGTTGTCTCTGTCTCCGGCACTTTGCTCTATGATATTAAAAGGCGGAAACGAAAAAGCAGACTTTGAATTTATACAAAAATTTGATGATTGGTTCTTATCGTTAAGAGAGAAATATTTGAATGTCGTACATTACTTTGTTGCACGACCTAAAAACACTTTAAAACTACTCGGATTTTTCATTATATTTATTTTATTTATGTTTATGATTATACCGAAAGGGTTCTTACCTGATGAGGACAGAGGGGCTTTGTTTACACAGATACAATTACCTGACGGTTCATCTTTGGACAGAACGGACAGAGTAGCTCAAGGCGTTGCGGCTACAATTGCAAAAATACCGGGGGTACACAGTGTACTGGAAATTTCGGGTTATAACGGAGATAACACCTCTTTATTGGTTACAGACTTAGATGAGTGGTCAAAGAGAAAAAGCTCAAAATTATCATTAAACCACATATCAAACCAAATAAACGGTATGTATATGCACTTCCCTGAAGCTACAGTTGCAACATTCGCACCTCCTGCTATTACAGGTATGAGTATATTCGGCGGTTTTGAATACAGGCTCCTTGATATGGGCGACAGAACGCCTGAACAACTGTTTGAGGAAATGCAAAAATTCCTGGCGGAAGCATCAAAGGATCCTAAATTTGCAAAAGTTTATTCATCATACACGGCAACATTACCGCAGATTAAAGTAACTATTGATGATGAAAAGGCAATGGCATTAGGAGTTGATATATCGGATGTTTATACAACATTAGCATCTCAACTCGGTTCATCTTACATAAACGACTTCAACAAGTTCGGACGTGTATACAGGGTATACATTCAGGCAGATGCACCTTACAGAGAACAAAGACGTAATCTTGAAGGAATTTACGTAAAGAATAAATACGGCGGAATGGTTCCTGTAACATCAATTGCAAAATTTGAAGACACGACAGGACCTTACACAATATCAAGATACAATATGTACCCGTCAGTTACAATTAACGGTACCCCTGCAAACAACGTAAGTTCAGGGCAGGCAATGGCAGAAATGGAAAAATTATCAGACAAAATACTGCCGAGAGATATGGGCTATGAGTGGTCCGGCACATCATTACAGGAACAGGAATCTGCAGGACAGATTGGACCGTTATTGGCATTGGCGTTGGTATTCGTATACTTATTACTTGTTGCATTGTATGAAAGTTGGACATTACCTATTGCGGTTATGTTGATATCACCTATTGCACTTGTCGGGGCATTGTTCTTCCAGTATGTTTCGGGATATGCATTGGATATTTACGCTCAAATCGGGCTTGTCATGTTAGTCGGGTTAGGTACAAAGCAGGCTATCTTGATTGTCGAATTTGCGAAAGATGCGATGGAGCATGACGGGCTAAATTATATAGATGCTGCTATGCAGGCGGCAAAACTCAGATTCCGTGCGGTTATGATGACAAACATTGCATTCATCTTAGGTTTGGTACCTTTGATTACGGCAAGCGGAGCAGGTGCGGGTAGCCGTCACTCTATCGGTATGACAGTATTCGGCGGTATGATTGCTGTATCTTGTATTGGTAGTATCTTAGTTCCTGCGTTCTTCGTAATAACAAATATTATGAGAGATTGGGCATACAACGGCGGAATAAAAAGAGCCTTGAAAGCTATGCTTGGCAAAATGTTACCGTATATCCAAAAATATTCTAAAAAACTTATAGAATATGCAAAAGAAAAATATAACGAATATAAAAACAAAAAAGGAGGAAAGAATGATTAAAAAATTATTCTCTATTCTTCTTTGTTTGAGCTTATGCTCTAATATGGTATTCGCGGCAAACGGACTCGGCAAAACCTACAGCAAGGACGAATATCCTGACAGTGATATGGTAGCACCTGTCGTTCATAACGATGAAGGGAATATAACTGTTCACGGGAGTGTCCAAAACACGTTGGATGTCAATTTGGATGACTGCTTAAAGTTTGCACTGGGGAATAACCCTAAGATTCAGGCGGCTATTCAGGATGTATTCGCATCTGATGCGAGAATAAGACAGGCATGGTCTAATTGGTTCCCGCAATTATCTTGGCAGACAGGTTACACAAGAATAAGACAACTGCAGTTGGCTGATGCGTTCGGCAAAGCCATGGTATATAACTACTATACTTTAGGGCAAATATCTTTGTCCGAAATGTTATATGACTTCGGGGTTACTCAAAATCAAGTCACCGTAAGAAAATTGGAAAATAAGCAATATAACCTTATTTTGACGGAAACGATAAACGATGTTATTTGCGATGTTAAAAACGCATATTATAACGTACTGTTCACCATAGAACAAAAGAAAGTTGCGGAAGAGACAGTAAAAAGATACGAACTATTCTATAATCAGGCAAAAGCATTTTATACGGCAGGAACAAAGCCAAAAGTCGATTTGACTATCGCTCAGGTTAATTTGAGTAATGCAAAATTAAGCCTAATTGAGGCTGAAAACGCCGTCGATATAGCTATGGCAAAACTCAACAATTCTATGGGTTTGCCTTATATGCTAAGGTACAGAATAAATGATGTATTGAAAATTCCGCCTTGCAATTTGACATTGGATGATGCGGTAAACATTGCAAAAGAATCAAGACCTGATTTTAAATTGGCGTCAACAAAGGTTGAGACGGCAAAGCAGAATTTGAAACTCGTCAAAAAATCTTGGGCTCCTCAAATTACAGTATCGGGGCAGTTTGAAGTCGGTGGTAAAGATCCGACGGCAAACCACGGTTATAACTTCGGCGGATATTTAACATTCCCAACATACAACGGTATGTTATTGAAAAACGAGATAAAAGAGGCAAAAGCAAACTATTCAAAAGAAATAGCAAATTCAATGGGCACCCATAATGATATTTATTTGGAAATTCAAAATGCCTATTATCAATTAAAAGAAAAGAAAAACAAAGTTCCTGTAGCAACCGTAAATGTAAAACAAGCAAAAGAAAACTATGACCTTTCTTACGGAAGATACAGAGTTGGGGTTGGGGATCCTGTCGAACTAAAAGAGGCACAAATTCAATATCAGGATGCAGAACTGCAGTATTACAATACTCTGTATGAATACAACTGCGCAAAATCTAATCTTGAAAAAGCAATCGGCAAAAACATTGTCGAAAATCAAATTACGCTTGATTTAGACAAAGAAAAGATGAAAAAAGAAAATAAAGCCTTGAAGAATCAGCAAAAACAAGCAAAAGAAGAAGACAAAGCGCTGAGAAAACAGGATAAAAAAGCACAAACCCAAAAGAATAACTCTAACACTAAGACCAATAATAAAAAGTAATTTTCTTGGTTGACTCCCCCCGCAAAAAATATTTTTATCGGCTTTATATTAGTATGGGTTTAGGTTTTAATCTTGTATCAAAGACAACAGGCATAAAATTCACGGAATATAAAGGAAACGCTATAAGGCTTAGCAAATTTGCGCCATACAGCGTGGATGAAGTCGTGCTTAAAAACGGCAAAAAAGAGAGAAAAATAACGACGTTCAGAGACTCAAATGGCAATATGACAGAGAGAGTCTTTGACTATTCCGACAAACCTGTTTGGAACAGATTATACAACACATCAGAACATGACATAAAAGATGAAACCGTACTTTCAACGACTAAAAAAGACTATACCTTAGACCGTGATGCAGTTGATGATTACAAAGATTATATGGAGTTTCCGCAGAATAAGAACGAGTATTTGTTCTGGGACCATAAAGACACCATTACAGACCACGTTGCATATAACCTTGATAAAGACAAAGTTACCTTAACTCAAGTAAAGATTAACAATAAACCTCTGTCAACAAAACAAAAACATACATTTACGGAATATCCAACCATCGTTAAAGGTAAAATAAAAAAGCATAAACCGAAAGAATTGTCGTTTGATGTAAAACGCACCGACAACAAAGTTATGCCTAAAAGCATAAAAGCCACGGATGAAAACCTAATTCCGCGAAATGACAGCTATTTAGGATATCGCGCCTTACCGATAGAAGATTCAAAAGTGCCTTTGGTTAAAAGATTTTTAAAAGAACGGAATATGGATAACAAAGATGTCGGAATAGAGCCTCAATACAACCCGAGATATGAAAATGACGGATTTATGGCGGTATTTGATCCCGAGAGCGGTAGTGTAAAATTCAACAAAGGATATAAATTTCCGTCAAAATCGAGACTTGTGAACACCGCAAGACATGAAACGGAACACTCTTGGCAATATTACCTGCAAGCTGTGTTAAACGGAGGCGGAGAAAATTGGCAAAATGAGATTGCAAAAAAATCTGAAAAAATAACAGATAAAAAGATTTTAAAAGAGGCAAAAGCCTACGACAAATCAATAGAAAATTATGTTCCGTTTTACGTTGACAGAATACGATACAGGAATAATTATATTGAGATAAAAGCCCGTGAGGCTGGAGAAAAAGCACAAAAACAATACGATAATGAAGGAAAATTCATAAGAGGAAGATTTAAGCATATTCCGCCCGAATTATTATAAAAGTATAAAAAAAACAGGCTGTCCGATATCACAGACAGTCTGTTTTCTCATTTATCAAAACATTATTGTTTTGTTACGTAGTTAAGCATAGCTCTTACGCCTGCGCCTGCAGAACCTTTGATAAACTCGCCTTGAGGTTTTTCAAAGAATGCAGTACCTGCGATATCAATATGAGCCCATTTTGCCTTATCGACAAATTCTTGCAAGAACAAGCCTGCTGTTTGAGCACCGCCCCAACGAGAGCCGGTATTTTGCATATCAGCGATATCACTCTTTAAGCTTTCCTTGTATTCTTCATCCATAGGGAGTTCCCAATATTTTTCACCGCAATCGCTCGCAACTTTGATAAGGTCTTTAACAAACTTATCATCGTTTCCGACAATACCTGAACGAACGGTACCCAATGCTACCATACAAGCGCCTGTAAGTGTTGCAAGGTCAATAATTTCATCAACGCCGAGTTTTTCTGCGTAGCAAAGTGCATCAGCAAGAGTTAATCTGCCTTCTGCATCGGTGTTATCAACTTCGATTGTTTTGCCGTTCATAGCAGTTAAGACGTCACCAGGTTTGTATGCGGCACAGCCCGGCATATTTTCACAAGCGGCAATAATACCGTTAACTTCAACATCAGGAGCGAGTTCTTTGATTACGCTCATAACACCTAAAACGCAAGCCCCTGCTGACATATCGTCTCTCATTGTTAACATTGAAGCCGGCGGTTTCAAGTCTAAACCGCCACTATCAAAGCATAGCCCTTTGCCGATAATGGCAATTCTTTTCTTAGGGTTTTGCGGAGTGTACTTGATGTGAATGAATTTAGGAGGTTGCGCACTGCCTTTTGAAACTGCGGTGAACGCACCCATACCCATTTTTTCACATTCATCTCTGTCATATATTTTTGTCTCAAGACCGAAGGTTTGAGCAATCTCAGCAAGCTTTGTCGGCGTTGCATAAGCAGCAGGTTCGTTTGCCAAGTCTCTTGTGAATTTCATAGCCTTAGTGATGATTTCTGCACGTCTGAGTTCTTTTTCGTCAGCATTAACATAAACGGTCTCAACTTTATCATCTTTTTTAGTTTTGTATTTATCGAATGAATAGTTTGCAATACCTACACCGTATGTAAATTGTTCGGCATAGTCAAAATCTACGCCCGTATATTCATAAGCAACGGATTTAGCCTTCATTTGGATTGCTTTCTTGAGGGCTTTTTCAGTCGCAATTCTTAATTTGTCAGGTGTAAATTCAGCTTTCTTGCCAAATCCGATAACCAAGATTTTTCTTGCTTTTTGCTTACCGTAAGTTGGCAAAAGATAGGTTTGACCGAATTTACCTTCAAATTTATCTTCTTCAATCGCATATTTGTTTGCGAGCTCTTGCGTAGTTTTTTCACCTTCAAATTGATTTACAACTAGAATATCACATTCTTGACCTTGCAAATCGGAAACAACTTTTATTTCCATACATCTCTCTCCTTTCTGTTTTCTATTATTATAAATTATAGTATTTTTATTGACATTATACAAATATATTATATTTTTATTAAAATAGTAATATGTTATCCGATAAAATAAATGATTATATTGAAAACTCAAAGATTAGGGGCAAATTAGCCCGTTGGAAAAAGTCGCCCGTTTATGTATTTATTACCCCTATTACGGCAAATATCAATAATAAAGAATTTTATTACGGCGAAATTGAAAGAGCCATGTCAAACTGGAATAAGAGTTTGCAAAGGGTAAATATCTCTGTAAAATTTGAAAAAACTACGGATGTAAACAATGCAGATGTCATAATACATTGGGTAAAAGTCGGAAGAGTATATGAGGGAATGTGCAAATATTTATCCGTAATATCAGATGAAATAAAAAAGATTTCCATAGATGTCGGGCTATACAATGAATACTCGGGGAAAAACACAACGGATGAAAGCATATTTTTTGCGATGATGCATGAGTTCGGACACTCATTAGGACTCGGGCACGGGGTAGAAATTGACGATGTTATGTTCGTTCCACACAAAAAGAATATCTCACACCCTAGTGAAAACGATTTGTATGTACTAAAGAAGATTTACGGAATAATATAGTTATATCTTATTGTCTTCTAAGAATAAACTTTTGCTAACCTGACTAAAAAATTCTTGGTATAACTCTGGGTCATAATGTCTTACAACTTTTCTCGGAGAAGATTTAACCGTTGTATACCCGTCAGCATTTTCAAGGACTTTTTCTATTACAATAAAACGAACTTTTACTGTTTTTCCGACTTTTTCAATATTTACGTTTGAGTCAAAAATAACAGGATGTAAACTCAACTCATTGTCTAAACGCATGGAATTAACATATAAATCATACATTCCATAAACATTACCGAAAACAGAAGAAAATGAATCTAACAAGATACATGTACTATATATCGCAACACGCCCTTTATCCGTTCTTTTCAATTTTGTTTCTTTTTTTGCTCTTATATGCCCTAAATCAGGTTCTACAATTTGAACAATAAAACCGTTATCCTGCAATGTACTTATTACGGCTTTTGTAACCTTTTCTACATCAGGAGTGTCGAAAACGTGCGTCTGGACTTCTCTTATCTCAAGCATCGACTTATGTTTTTGTGCTGTTTTAGCAAAAACAGAATGTTGCGATAATAATATGATTGATAATAAAACTATAATATATTTTTTCATAATTATATCTTTTGTTGTTGTATAAAGATTGCCTTATCTACTTTACTAAAAAATGTTTGATAATACTTACTTTCGGTTATTTCATCAATATTCATGGCATTCCCATACATGTTTAATAATTTACGTTTAAAATTTATTCTAACACGATAGCTTTTACCATATTCTGATATATTAGCCGTTGCCTCAACAACCGCAACTTTTGCACCACTCATTTTCTTTTTGGGGATACCAAATTCTTCTTCAAAATTTATTGTCTTATCATTTGTACTAAATTCTTTTGCTCCAGAAATAAAGCCTAATAAAGTATTTGCATTATTAACAATAAAACCTTCGTCTTGTAATACATTAAGCATAGCTTTCATAATAGTTGCTTTATCAACGGAACTGTATTCTCTTGTCTGATATTGACGTTTTTGCAATTGTGTTTGCGGAGTAATTACATCACTTGTATTGTTTGTTTTAGCAAACGCCGGCACACAAATACATACTAATAACAGAATTAATAATAGTTTTTTCTTCATATAAACCTCTAAAAATTACTCATGTGATATTTAAAAGACGCAACTTTTTGATTTTGGAATTTTATAACAATAGTTAGTGTCTTTTGTGAAGTTTGAGCGGTTCCTGATGATTTACCATAACCTACACCAAGGATTCCACCACCTCCGGCACTGTTTCCGTAACCACCACCTATACCGCCGGCACCAACTTGGAAACCATTGCTGTTATATGATTGAACAGTTGATACTTTATCATAAATCCAAGTTTCTTTTCCGTCTGCATCAGTAGTTACAATATTCGGAGCCCCAAGGACTTCAGCCACATCGGCTTGTGAAGTTCCCAGTTTTATTGTTTTTTGTGCTGTTCCTAAAGTCATTGTCGTTTGTTTTACAGGAGACTGAATATATTTTTCAGGATGTTTAATTTTATCGATTTCCTGTTTTTGTCTAATTTTTTCTAATTTTTTTTGATATTTATACTCTGACTTTGATATACCCGTTTCAACTATTGCTAAAGAAGGCAAGCCAATA
>DLEF01000029.1:30390-53578 GCA_002481545.1 Cyanobacteria bacterium UBA7753
AAGCCAATAGCAAATATCAGTAATGTTGCTAATATCTTTTTCATACATACTCCTATTTGATGTAACTATATTATTTTATTTATATATTGTCAATTTTCATTTTAATATATGTTAATATTATTATTTTTAAACAATATAAAAGCTCTTGCCGTCTGCGTCAAAGACAGGTTTTAGTTTATCGGAAGCTAGTTTATCTGTCAGGAAGTTTTTGACTTCATCGGATATTTCTTCTTCAAAATTAAAGTATTGAGAAGGGCAAGCATCGTGAGCATGTAACGTAAGCCCGAATTTTTCTTTCATCGCCTTTTTTAATTCTACTATTTTAAACAAATCAATAATTGCCATAATATACCGCCTTTTTGGTTATTTTATGAAAAAATCAAGATTATTACAATATCCGAAAACATCTGTCACCCTTGACAAAGAAGTTTCGCTTTTGTAAAATTATATTGTATTTCATAGAGATACTTTCTAAATTCTCGGATCGTCTAGTGGTAGGACGAAAGATTCTGGATCTTTTAACGGTGGTTCGAATCCATCTCCGAGAGTTTTTTATTTTATAAGTATTTCCCTA
This sequence comes from Cyanobacteria bacterium UBA7753, assembly GCA_002481545.1. Classification (GTDB taxonomy): domain Bacteria; phylum Cyanobacteriota; class Vampirovibrionia; order Gastranaerophilales; family Gastranaerophilaceae; genus UBA2883. The sequence goes on from DLEF01000029.1 coordinate 30,965, forward strand.
CATATAAAAATGTCTCTATTTTGTACTATAATTTTGGTATGAAGAGATACAAAGTCCACGGATATGTAAACGGTATAGTTGCCTCAATAAGTTACGGTACAAACCCTTTATTTACGCTGCCGATGTATAAACTCAGGATGGGGGTTAATTCCGTATTATTCTACAGGTATTTATTTGCGTCTGTTATATACGGACTCTGGCTTAAATTTATAAAAAAGAAAGATTTAAGGATATCGGGGAAAGAGTTTTGTTGTCTGGCACTTCTGGGGATATTATTCGCAATGTCGTCAGTAACACTCTTTGCGGCATTTCAATACTTATATTCGGGCATAGCCTGCACAATACTTTTTGTATACCCGATAATGGTTGCGATATTATCCACCGTATTTTTTAAAGAAAAGTTGACCAAGACAGCTGTTTTTGCAATGTTTTTGGCTCTCACAGGGATTTTCACACTAAACGGTAGTATACAAGGGCACCTAAATCCGATAGGGGTTGTTTTGTCCCTATCGTCGGCACTTTTATATGCTCTCTACATTGTGACAGTCAAAAATCTTAAACCTATAAAGCACATGAAATATGAGAAACTAACGTTTTATGTAATGCTTTTAGGGCTCTCTGTATTCATATTTAATCTGAAATTCTGCACGGAATTGCAACCGATAACCGATACAAGAGTTTTGCTGTGTTCTTTGGCTCTGGCACTGTTCCCGACAATAATATCAATAGAGACAATAAATGTAGCGATTAGGCTCATAGGTTCAACCACAACAGCCATACTCGGAGCGTTGGAACCTCTGACCGCAATATTTTTCGGCTTACTTTTGTTCCATGAAATTCTTACCGTAAACAGCGCGATAGGGATTATCCTTGTACTCACGGGGGTAACACTGATTATATTGAGAGATACGGAGAAATAGCATTTATAAAATATTGGTGTTAGGATAGTTACAGAGAGGGGAAAAATTGTCTTTAGTATTTTTACCTATATTCGGATTTTTTATAGGATTAGTTTTAATAGCACTCGGCGGTGGCGGAGGCGGATTTTACGTTGGTATTTTAACGGCAATTTTTAATGTTCACCCCGCAATAGCGGCATCAACCTCACTGGCTACGATTATACCTACCACAATAATAGGCGCTTACGGACACTGGAAAGCCGGAAATGTAAATTTACACCTCGGCGGAATTATGATGATTAGCGCAATAGCGGGCTCCGTAATCGGCTCTCTGTGTTCTGGCTACGTTCCCGAAAAATATTACAATATGATAACAGGGGTTATTCTTATACTGCTTACCGTTCAAATGTTGGTACAGTACTTGAAACGACATAAAAAACAGGAAGAGACAAACACATGCGAAAAGCGCGGATATAATTTATCGGATATTATAAAAGCATCATTCTTCGGACTCATCGGCGGGGTTCTTTCAGGACTCGTAGGAATATGCGGAACGGCAGCACTCGTTGCGGGATTGATGACTCTAGGCTGCGGAGCTTTAGAAATAGTAGGAACTTCCGTTTTTATAATAATAGGTATTTCTATCACCGGATTTTTGATGCACCTGTCTATGGGGAATATCGATTGGAAACTGGTATTACTTCTGGTTACGGGCACATCAACGGGCGCATTATTCGCCCCTTATATACTATCCAGATTTGACAAAGAAAAAACAGAAAAAGTCTTACCGCCTGTCATTATAATTATGACTGCGATTTTAGGAACAATGGTTCTGATGAAATAAGGAAGGTCGATATATTTACCCCGTTAATTGCCTATATTTGTAGGAACATAGTCGCCATGGGCATTGTAGCCGTATTGAATACGCTTTCCGCCAACAGAGGTAGGAACATACTCTCCGCGTGCATTATAACCGTATTGTACACGCTGATTCCCGTAAGAGGTCGGTTTATATTCCCCGCGAGCGTTATACCCGTATTGGATAAGGTTAGAACCGACAGATGTAGGAACATACTCCCCGCGAGCGTTATACCCGTATTGTACACGCTGATTTCCGTAAGAGGTCGGTTTATATTCCCCGCGAGCATTATAGCCGTATCTGATTTGTTGACCGTTTACTCTGGTCGGCGAATAACTGCCATGTGCGTTATATCCGTATTGAATATTCCCCGCGAATGCGATTGCCGTTGATAACAATAATGTACTGATTAAAACCGTAAACTTATTCATTAAAAAAATACCACCCTTACATTATAAGGATAGCATTTTTTAGGGGTAAATGCAATATATTCTGCATTTTGTAATTTGTTTTATTGATTTTGGTCGCGTCTTACGGAAAGTTTTTCCGATACAACATCCTGCATCTCTTTTGTATTTATTTCCGTATTCATCTCACGCATCAAACTCAAAATTTTCTTATTGAGAGTTCTTTCATCTTTGTCATTTTCTTTTATCGGAACGGTTACGCCTTTTACATCAGGAACTTGTCTCAATAAATCGGCTTCTTTACCGTTTCTTTTGACCATATCTTTAAAAAGATTTAATTCATACAATGTATCAAGTTTGCCGTAGCCCTTTTCTCCGACTTTACTGCTGTCAGCCTTTTGAGCGTACAATTTTATATCACCGTGCAATTTGCTTATATCAATTTCATCTGACATTGAAAACTCCTTTCAAGTTTTATACATTTTTTAATAACGGCATAAATCCGAAAGACTTATATTGATATAAGAGAAAATAAACTGTTTATAGGATAACAATTAAGTCATGCTGAATTTATTTCAGCATCCGTTATGATATAAGATCCTGAAACAAGTTCAGGATGACAGACAGCATACTTATTTTATATAAGATGTTACAAACCTGTATGCCTCAAATGTTTTTGAGAAATGGTCGGGGCTCATACCCGCTTTTATTTTGAGAGAGTTTAAAAACTCTTTCTTGTCAGGCAGTTGTTCCCATACAGACGGCAGATATACAGCCTGATAACGTCCGTCACGGATGATTATTCCGTCAATATCTTTTCTGATTTGGTTCAATAAATCCTGCTCATCCTTGAATGACATCTTTTCAGGTATAGAAAGCAACGATACAGCAATTGATAAATCCTTAATTTCTTTCTTTTCTACGGGGTTAAATCTCGGATCGTTGAATGCAGCGTTTCTTGCATTCGCTACTATATCATCTATAAGCGCACGTTGAGGAATGATAGAACCTATACAGCCTCTTAATCTTTTTTCTTTCTCTAACGTCACAAATGATGCACCTGGCTCAGAGAACACTTGCGGATATATCGTCTTTGAAACGGTAAATGATTTGTCCGAAATTGCCTTTCTGCAGATATCAAGAATAAAATCAGAATAGTTATCTTTTATAAAATCATTTCTGCTTCCTTCATACAAAAACCAAGTTCCGTAACCAACGACATGAGATTTGTCATAAGAGGTTTCGCCCGAGTTTGTCATATCTATTCTTATAAGAGAATACTGTTTGTCTTTTGCGTACTGCATAAGCCCTAATATCCCCGTAGCCCCACACGCAAGTTCGTGCGTAAAGTCTTCTGCGTTTGCGGTTTCTATATGTTGTGCCGTATAGGCATCGACTCTTCTTGCCGTTGCGTCAGGCAAATAGTGACTCAAATCGGAAGATATAACAAACGCATTATTCTTATCCCCGTAATAATGAGAAATTATTTTATAAACTTCATCAGGCTTTGCATTGCCGACAAGTACAGGCACTATTTTAACATCTTTAAATACCGATTGAATAATCGGGACTTCTATCTCGACGGAGTGTTCGGGAGCAAGAGCCTTGTCATTCACTTTTGCACCGAATTTTGATTCTAATTCTTTTGTTATTTCTCGGTTTATTTTAATTGTTCCAAGGGGAGTTTTCCACTCGTCATAACTTGTGAGTGCCAACCCAGTGAACGGTACACGATGAGCCGGAGCGAAAACAAATATTGTTTTTACGTCTTTATCTATCTGGCTAATTCCTTCATAAGCAATTCTGCCCGAATATACAAGCCCCGCATGAGGTACAATAACAGCTCTTGTCGGATAATTATAAGTATTTTTACTGTTCTTTTTAAACTCAGATATTTGTTTTTCTAACGCCTCTTTATTATCAGTGTAAAAAGTCCCCGCAACAGACGGTTCTTTTATTTTCGTAATAGTCAAATCGTTTAAATCGTCACTCATATTAAACCCTCCGATTACATTTTTCGCATAGCAGGCAACTCCGCCAAGCACAATCAATATTAATAAACCTAATATTATATTTTTCATTCGTTAACCTTTTCAATAGTTTTTTCGGTGCGAAACATCGCACCCTACTTTTTAAGTTATAAGTTATATGTTTAACATCAACTCTGCACTTTTAACTTTGCACTTTGCACTAACTTTGCGCCTTAGTATCTTCATCATAGTACCAATATCGCCTTACAGGAGTCATTTTCCCGTGAATCATAGTTTTGTATTTTTCCATCCTCGTAAACTTGAAATGTTCCATTGTATGCCATGATGCTATATTTGATTCTTCACAGCATAACAGGATAGGAGATATTTTAAGCTCCTGCATTTTATGGAACGCCATATTTGTGAGTTTCGTGCCGTAACCCATACCGCGCTTGCGAGGAATAAGTGCTGCTCCGCAACTCCCTCCGTATTCGATTAGTTTATCATTGAGTTCAAGTCTTATATTAACAACTCCGATGAAAACATTATCCTCCATAAACCAATATGTAAGGTTAGGAACACAACCTTCGGGCAAATCAATGCCTTGGGCATGGTTTTCGTAGTCTTTGATAATGGGATATTTCCATTTGTCGTATTCTGCGGGATTGTGCATAATATAATTTTCATGGAGATGTCCCCAACTCTCGACACAACCTTGATAATACGTTTCTATAAACTCTTCTCTCGGTAAAATTAATTCTAACATAAGCCCCTCACTATACTAATTATAACATGCGGGGGAGGTTGATACATATTTGTTAAGATTAAGCTCTGATATTAAGTCCTGCTTTGCCTTTAGTTGATAAAAGCAAACTAGCTGCGCTCAATATAGACATCCCAACGATGTAAGATTTTTGATTACGAGCTCTTCTTGCATCCTGTTCTGACGGTAATTTTTCCATTTTGACAGGTTTAACAGGTTTATATTTTGGAGCAGCCGTATAGCTGTTGCCGTGTGTAATACTATAATTTGAAATTGCTGCTACATTCATAATCTAATCCTTCTGTGTTTATTTACAATTTCATTATAGAACTTATTTTAAAAAAATCAAGTACTTTTTTAAAAAAATCATCAAATTTCTTAAAATTTAATCAAAATATAATATAGGTATAAAAAACAAACATATCATTTTTATAATTTTTAGGTGTAGTTTTTACAATTATATAAAATTCAGCATTTTTAAAGTTTTATAAAAATTAAATATGAATATAACAGGTCAACATTGCCATATAATAAGAAAAGTTTCAGTATTTATTAATATATGTATAGATACTCTTGACGCATTTTTGCATTTTTACATGGTTTAATGTAGAATAAGTGTAAGTTGTACAACGTTGGGGAAGTAAAATGAGTTTAAATTTTCAAGATTTAATATTAAATCTGTCTAAATTCTGGGCAGATTACGGTTGTGTCATCCAACAACCTTATGACATTGAAAAGGGTGCATCTACAATGAACCCTGCAACATTTTTAAGAGCTTTAGGACCTGAACCTTGGCACACAGCTATGGTTGAGCCTTGCAGACGTCCGACCGACGCCCGCTATGGAGAAAATCCGAACCGTTTAGGTCATTATTATCAGTATCAGGTATTATTAAAACCTTCCCCTGATAATGCACAAGAATTATACTTGAGCAGTCTTGAGGCTATGGGTATAGACCTCAATAAACACGATGTAAGATTTGTAGAAGATAACTGGGAATCTCCTACCCTTGGCGCTGCCGGAGTAGGTTGGGAAGTATGGCTTGACGGTATGGAAATAACACAGTTTACTTATTTCCAACAAGTTGGCGGTATTGAAGTAAAACCTGTTGCTTTGGAAATCACTTACGGTTTGGAAAGAATCGCTATGTATCTTCAAGACAAAGAATCAGTCTATGATATCAACTGGAACAACGATTTGAAATACGGCGATATCTATCTTCAAAACGAAATTGAACAATCTAAATATAATTTTGAATACTCAAACGGTGATATGTTATTCACCCTCTTTGACCTCTATCAAAAAGAAGTGGACAATTGTCTGAATGCAAAACTCGTTTTGCCTGCTTATGATTACGTCCTCAAATGTTCTCACACATTCAACCTGCTTGATGCAAGAGGTGTAATCAGCAAAGACGAGCGTAACAACTTCATTAACAGAGTCAGAACAATGGCTGCGGGCGTTGCAAAACTGTACGTGGAACAAAGAGAAGCTATGGGCTTCCCGCTTTGCAAAAAAGCCAAAGAATTGGCAGCCGTATAATTATTAATATATAGTGTGTATGTAGGGAATTTTGAATACTCTGTTATTTTTAATTCAATTATTTAAGGGGCAACTAAATTGAAAGAACACATATTAGGGAACTTATTCACTAAGTTATTAACAAGAAAAAATCCTGAACAAATGATGGAAACCGCATCAAAAGCAGGGCTTGAAAAGACACTGACAGCGATTGATTTAATCATCTTAGGCGTTGGTGCGATTATCGGCTCGGGTATTTTCGCGGTTGTAGGGATTGCGGCAGCGGGACAAGCAGGAACCCCGGGAGCAGGGCCTGCACTAGTCGTATCAATGATTATCGCAACAATCGCAAGTATTTTCTCGGCTCTCTGCTACAGCGAATTTTCATCAATGATACCTGTTGCGGGCGGAGCTTATATCTACTCATTCGTAACACTCGGTGAATTTGCCGCATGGATTGTCGGTTGGTTATTAACTCTTGAATACCTGTTCGGATACATTGGGGTTGCCTGTTCATGGTCAAAGTACGTAATGAACTTCTTCCAATCTCCGAGTTTCCCTGCGTGGTTGTCTAACCCGCCTGCATGGCTCGTTAATAACTACAACGCTGCTATCGCATCAGGAGCAGATCCGTCATCTATCCCGCATTTATTCGGAATACCTGTCAGTCTGAATCTTCCTGCGATATTGATAGTATTATTTACTACATGGTTTCTAATCAAAGGAACAAAAGATTCTACCAGAATGGCTGCCATAATGGTAACCATAAAATTAACAGTAATCTCACTGTTCGTAATATTCGGTGCATTCTGTATAAGACCTGAAAACTGGACACCGTTCGCACCTCACGGCATGCGAGGCATATTTATGGGTGCGTTTACAATCTTCTTTGCATACGTCGGATTTGACGCACTTGCAACAACAGCGGAAGAATGTAAAAACCCGCAAAAAGATTTGCCGATAGGTATTATCGGATCACTAATTATAACAACAATCGTTTATATCTCTGTCGCACTTGTCTTAACAGGTATGTATAATACCAGCGGTAATGTTGCACAGGGATTTTTAAATGCACCGCTTGCGTTTGTTATGAGATTAAACCATATCAAAATCATACCTGAACTTATTTCAATCGGTGCTATAGCAGGTTTAACATCAGTTCTTATGGTGTTACACCTTGCAACAACAAGAGTTTTGTATGCAATGAGCAGAGACAACTTCCTGCCTGAAATATTCAAAACTTTGCACCCGAAATACAAAACACCGCATATTATTACGCTAATCGTTGCGTTTTTATGTATAATCGGAACATTTATGTTTGATGTAAAAGATGCCGCAAACCTCTGTGTATACGGAACATTTGCATCATTCATAGTAATTTGTATAGCAGTACTTATATTGAGAAAGATTGATCCTGACAGACCAAGACCTTTCAAATGTCCTTATTCTCCGTGGTTCCCATTGATGGGTATACTTTGTTGCGGAGGCTTGATGATATACTCGTTTAAGGAATTGAAGGATTCGGCAACATTGTTTGGATTGTGGCTTGTTCTTGGTATAATTATTTATAGTTTGTACGGTTACAAAAACAACCGTAAAGCCGAAATAGCCGAAGTAAATAACACAAGTAAGGAAGATAAAGAACTTGTCACTAAGAAATAGCATATCTAATATATTTAAGAATTTAATCAGATGCAAAACCCCTGATGAACTTATTGAAACAGGTGAAAAATCAGGGTTAAAAAAGACTCTTAACGTATTTGATTTAATCGTTATCGGGATTGGCGCTGTAGTCGGAACTGGGATTTTTACAATCATCGGTATCGCAATCCAAGGTGGTAAAGATATCGCGGGTGCAGGTCCTGCTGTCATTATATCAATGCTTTTGGCAGCATTGGCGAGTTTCTTTCCCGCTTTATCATATGCCGAAATTTCCGCAATGATACCTGTTGCGGGTAGTGCCTACACATACACTTACGCAACTATGGGCGAATTTATGGCGTGGATGGTCGGTTGGATTTTGATGCTTGAATATGCTATCGGAAACATAACGGTTGCAAGTGCTTGGTCAGGATATTTTACCCAATTTTTAAAAGGATTCAGCCACGTTTTACCTGCTTGGGTATGTAATTTTCCGCTATGGTTAAGGACGGATTACAGAACAATGTACACACTCTGTGACAGATTCGGTTGGAATGTATACGATAAGATGCCATTTATACATCTGCCTTTCGGAATAAATATTCCGTTTGCGGTTAATCTTCCCGCATTATTGATTGTATTTTTACTTACAATTCTGCTTGTAAGAGGAGTTAAAGAATCAACAAGGTTTGCGAGCGTTTTGGTCGCAATAAACCTGTTTATAATAGTTTCATTTATTGCTGTAGGCTCATTCTATGTAGCACCTCACAACTGGTGGACACCTGCTTTTATGCCACACGGTATGAAGGGCGTATTTATGGGGGCATTCACAATATTCTTTGCGTATATAGGACTTGATGCGATTACGACAGCTGCGGAAGAAACAAAGAAACCGCAAAGAGATATTCCGATTGCAATATTATCAACTCTTGCTATTTGTACAATCTTATATGTACTCGTTGCATTGGTTCTGACAGGGATTATGCCATGCAGTGCGATAGATACGCAAGCTCCGCTTGCACACGCTATGAGATGTATCGGCAAAGACTGGTATGCGGGATTTATAGCAGTAGGGGCTCTGTGCGCTTTGACCACGGTATTACTTATTTATCAACTCGGAACAACACGTATATTGTTTGCTATGAGCAGAGACAACTTCTTGCCTAAATCATTAAATGCGGTACACAAAAAATACAAAACTCCGCACCTTATGACATGGATGGCAGGGTTAACGGTTATCATTTGCGCCCTGTTTATGGATTTAGATGTATCTGCGGCACTATGTAACTTCGGAACGTTTACATCGTTTATTCTTATTTGCGTAATGGTTCTAATCTTGAGAAAAACTGAACCAAACAGAAAAAGACCTTTCAAGGTTCCTTGTTGTCCGCTATTCCCTATATTAGGGATTTTGATTTGCGGATTTTTGATGTATTGCAGATTTGCAAATGATAAAGATTCTCCGCTATACTTCCTGTTATGGCTTGCCTTGGGCTTAGCAATATACGTATTTTACGGATATCACAACAAACGTAAAAACGAAGGGGAATAGGATACATAATAAGATACTGGGGCACTAAGGCACTAAGATTATCCGCCCCTAAAATACACTATTTTTATAAAGGCTCCCCCCTCACCCGAATTTCTAAATTCGCTATCCCTCATTAAGAAATTCTACCCTCTCCCACCGTGGAGCGAGGGTTAAACCGTTGCTTTGCAACGGTTAAGATTTTACTATCGCAAAATTTTTTATCTCGCACCAACCTGCGGGAGAGACCGCAGCTGTTGCACACAATCAATTACAGATGCAAGTGAGGGGGAACGACATATTGTTCTAAATAAAACATCACACATAAAATGCAAATACTATAAGATTTTTCGTTACGTTCTTGCACTATTTTCGGATGTTCTGTAAAATATAAATATATTTGTGTATTTGTTTTTGATACATCAATGATTAGTGATAGAAAAGAGATTATAATGACAGAATATGTATTTTTAAACGGGGAGTATGTTGAGGCGGATAAAGCCGTTTTGCCTGTAAGAACGCACGCATTCCTATACGGAACAAGTGTTTTTGAAGGAATAAGAGCATACTACAACAACAGTCAGATGTATATTTTCAGAATGAAAGAACATTATGAAAGGCTCTTGCGCAGTGCAAAAATAATGCTTATGGAAAGCCCGTATACATTAGAAGAATACTGCGAACAAACAAAAGAATTGTTAAAGCGAAACAATTATAAACAGGATGTATATATAAGACCGACTATCTACACGGCATCTGATAAGATTAGTCCTGGCTTAAGCGGAACAAAGACAGGATATGTTCTGTTTACGACTCCGTTCGGGGATTATTATGATCCGTCGAGAGGGTTGGATTTGTGTATATCAAACTGGAGAAGAACATCAGATAACGCAATCCCTCCGAGAGCAAAGATTGCAGGGGCTTATGCAAATGCCTCTTTGATAAACACGGATGCCCATAACTGCGGATTTGACGATGCAATAGTGCTTTCGGAATCAGGGAAAGTAACGGAAGGTTCTTCAATGAATATGATGTTCGTAAGAGGCGGAAAGCTTATTACGACAGAGACTACGGATGATATCTTAGTCGGCGTAACCAGAAACACTGTGATTGAACTTGCCCGAGATTTAGGGATAGAAGTTGAAGTAAGAGAAGTTGACCGTTCCGAATTATACATAATGGATGAAATTTTTGTATGCGGAACGGGAGCGCAAATCATGCCTGTTGCCACAATAGATAGAAGACAAGTCGGAAACGGCAAGATTGGAGAAATCACAAAGAAGATACAAAAACTGTATTTTGATACGGTAAAAGGGAACAACGAAAGACACAAAGATTGGTGCGTAAAAGTATATGATGATTGATTTTTTAGGTAAATGCGTACAGAATTTGTTTACTGCCGTCAAATATATGTGTTCGGGGCAGATGAGATTGAAACACGCTATTACACAAGCGGCGGAGATTAGTTATGATTCTCTCATAATATCATTGTCAATTTCATTTGTTGCGGCTGCAGTCATTACTATTCAGGTATCAAAACAGTTCTTGATGAGCGGAGCCGACAGCTATATCGGAGGAACACTTGCAATAGTTATTATCAGAGAAATAGCACCTGCATTTGTTGCGTTATCAATAGGAGCCAGAGCGGGGACGGCAATATCGGCAGAGATTGCCAATATGCAGGTAACGGAACAAGTTGACGCCATAAAGACGTTAAAAGTTGATCCCGTCGGATACTATTTTGCGCCGAGAATATTATCGGCAGCAGTCACTGTACCAATGGTAACTATTATAGCGGAACTTGTCGGAATATTGGGAGGAATGGTTGTCGCATACCTCACAATCGGACTACACCCGAACCGATATATAAACTCCGTCTGGGCATGGCTCGCTCTCAAAGATTTTTATGTAAGTATCTTAAAAGCGTTTGTATTCGGAATTTTGATAGCAGATGTTTGCGCAACGCAGGGTTATGAAACCTCGGGCGGAGCCAAAGAGGTCGGATTTTCCACGACACAGGCAGCAATCAAATGCACCATATATATGCTATTGGCAGATTTTTTGATTAACTTTGTATTCTATCTGTAATCAAAATTCAGTTATGCAGCAGCAGGAGCATTTTCGTCTTTCTTGTTATTATCTCCGCCGTCAGCCAAAAGATTATCTATAGTCTTATCTTTTTCATCTAAATCAGCCTTAGTGTCATCAACTTTTGAGTTGCTCGCATCAGCAGTATATGTATTGTCCGTACCGGACTTAACATCATTTATAGTTGAATTTGCAAGGTCAAACATGTCACCTGCAATACCACCGGTTATATCATTTAACGGAGCAATTACGTTTTGTCTCATATAATTTTGGAAAGCAGTTTGCAGTTGTTTTTCCATTGCGGCTTTTGCTACATCAAGTGCGGAGGCGGTTCCGTATTTGATAGAACCCTCTGTAGCATTTTTAGCTTTCATAGCTGTTGCCCCCATGCTAAACACGGAACCAACGCCAAAGGTTGCTGCTAAAGCTGCCAAAGTTCCGGAGTTAGTCCCGTTTACTACGGCTTTTCCTGCAATCTGACCGATTCTCTTAGTCATTTGAGTATCAAATTTTGGCAACAATTCGCCTTTTGCCAAATTTGTTAATTCTGTGACACTATCTTTTGCATCATTAATAGTAGATAACAATTGGTCAGCCTGAGCATCAATATTATTAGCTTCTGCCGCATTTGTTTCGGAAGTTTCATCAACAGCCTGTCGAGTTCCGTCATTACTTGTTTTCATATCCCCCGCAAGTGCATTATTAGAAACTTTTAAATTTACAAGTTCCCCTGTCAATACAGCACCTTTTGCAATCAATGCTTGTACTTCGGAATTATTAGCATTCCCGTTAGAATTTGCCGGTGCTAAATTACTTATAGGATTATTCTTATCTTTACCGTTACCTTGGTTTTGATTATCTTGTACAGATGGGATTTTTAACCCTTGAGTTGCAGTCAACATTGCAATTTGACTGTTTATATTATCAAGTTCTTCTTGTTTTTGTCTTATTTGTTCATTATTTTCATTGATTTTATCTTGATTTTCTTGATAAGTCTTATTATTCTCATCTATTGTATCTTTTAATGTTTTAGCTCCGTTATTTATCTTTTCGCCCGACTCGGTGATACTTTCTTTTGAATCATCCATTTGACTTTGAGCTGTTCCCTGAATTTGAGCTGCCTGAGAATGAGTGGCATCACCTGTTTGTTGTCCTTGTGTTGATAAATTTTGTATATCTGTTACTGATTGGTTAGCATCTTTTATTTCTCCTTTAGGAGCAGACATATCACCGCTTAAGATAGCTGATATTATACCTTGAGCTAAGCCGACAACAAGACTGCCTACTTTAGAATTACTTAAACCTGTAGCATCTCCGAGTTGCTGAATTCCGTCTGTAGCTATATTGGTAGGATTCTGAACAGCATTAAATACGGAATTGATTTCAATTCCGCCAACTTTCGTATTACCAAGTCCGCTATTAGTCAGTACTTTCTTGGTAGCGTTGAGATATTCTGTATTACTTCTGAGATCTACGTTTGCCATTGTGTTCTCTCTCTTATACGGTTTGTATAGTTTAGTCGCATGTCGACCACATGGGGACTATACTCCATATATATAAAAACATCCTATACCCCTTGATTTCACTACCCCTAAAAACGGTAACAATTCTTAACAATTGTATAAATAGAAATAAAATAATACTCTGTTTATATTACAATAGTAAGAAAATGGGGTTAAAAGTGCGAATTTTTGCACTGATTATTTATAAATAACAGAGGAGTTTATATGAGATACGATTTTGGTGAAGTAATTACCGCAATGGTCACACCGTTTGATAAAAACAGAAAAGTCGATTATTCAAAAGTTGAGGAACTAACCTCCCACCTTACACAAAACGGTTCTGATTCCGTAGTTGTAACAGGGACGACAGGAGAGTCTCCGACGCTTATTCCTGATGAAGAATTTGAAATTTTAAGCAGTGCAAAACGCGCGACAGAAAACAACCACAAAGTCATAATGGGAACAGGTTCAAACTCTACGGAAACCGCAGTAATGACAGCTAAAAGAGCAGAAAAAGAAGGTGCAGACGGAATACTTACTGTAGTTCCTTATTACAACAAACCTTCTCAAAAGGGTATTATCGCTCACTTCTCGGCTATTGCGGAAGCCGTAAAACTGCCTATTATTCTATATAATATTCCTTCCCGTACGGGCATAAATATGAGCGTTGAAACAGCAAAATACTTAACCGAAAAATATGAAAACATCGCAGCCATTAAGCAAAGCTTCGGGGACTTGGACGTAATCACGGAATACAAATTAAACCTGCCTAAAGATGTCGCTATATACTCAGGCGACGACAGCCTGACACTGCCTATGTTGTCAGTAGGTGCAAAAGGGGTTGTATCCGTTGCATCACATATTTTCGGAAAAGAACTTAAATCAATGATTAGGAACTTCAAAACTGGTGATATCACAACGGCTATGAATATGCACTATCACCTCTTTCCGATTATGAAAAAGCTGTTTATGGCACCTAATCCGGTACCTGTAAAAGCATGCTTACACAAACTCGGACTGATTGAAGAATACGTCCGCCGTCCGCTTGTTGAATTGGACGAAGACGAGAAAAAAGTTTTATTTGAAGTATTGGACAATACAAAAATATAACTCTATACAAAAAGGCTATTGACTCAAATTTATTGAGGATACTAAGATACTAAAACATCAATAGAAAAAGCCAAGTAACAATAAAATCTGTCGGTTTAGTAAAGCCGACCTACAAAAGAAATAAACGTAATTTATAATATAAAGGAGAAAAAATGAAAAACAGAATGATTATGTTTTGGGTTATCGTAGCGATAGTTCTGACTTCAATCTATATCCTGTTCAACAAACCGACAAAGTTCGGCTTGGATTTGGTTGGAGGTTCAAGACTTGAACTGCAGGCTCAAAAAACTGCAAGCATTGCAAATATTACTCCTGACATGATGGACAGTTTGGTATTTGCAATTAAAAAGAGAGTTAACAAACTCGGCGTTGCGGAAACTCACGTTCAAAAAGTCGGTCAAGACAGATTGATTGTTGAAATTCCTAACGTATCAGACCTTAACCAAGCAAAGAAAATGATTGGTGAAACGGCTGAATTAGAGTTTAAAGAAAACGTAGCAAAAGAAGGTGAAGCTCCTAAGTGGGTTTCAACAGGTTTAACAGGTAAAGACCTTACCGTTGCGAGAGTAGATGCGTCTCAAACAGGACAATGGGTTGTCGGTTTGGAATTTAACGCAGTCGGGACAAAGAAATTTGCAGACCTTACAAGAAAATTGGTAGGCAAACCGATGGCAATATTCTTTAACGGCGAATTGCAATCTGCTCCAGTTATCCAAGAGCCTATCTTAGAGGGTAGAGCTCAAATATCAGGCGGCGGAGACAAAGGCGGATTTAGTGCGAAAGAAGCCAAAGAAATGGTTGACCTTTTGAACGCAGGTGCACTCCCTGTTCCGGCAACAATCATTCAAGAAAATACGGTAGGTCCTACATTGGGTAGTGACAGTATTCAAAAATCAGAAGTTGCAGGTATCATAGGGCTCGGACTTGTAATGTTATTTATGTTCTTATACTACAGAGTTCCGGGGATTATCGCGGACGTTGCATTGCTCATCTACGGGACAATCTTATTTGCATTGTACAAGGTTTGCGGTGTTACAATGACTCTTGCAGGTATCGCAGGTTTCATCCTGTCAGTCGGTATGGCGGTCGATGCTAACATCCTTATCTTTGAGAGAACGAAAGAGGAGCTTAGAGCGGGCAGAACGTTGTATACTGCAATTACTGCAGGGTTTGACAGAGCCTTCACAAGTATTTTCGACTCAAATATGACAACGATTATTACTTGTGCAATCCTTTATTGGAAAGGTACCGATATCGTAAAAGGTTTCGCTCTGACATTGGCAATCGGTGTTATGGTATCTATGTTCTCGGCTATCACGGTAACTAAGAACTTCATGTTACTGATATTCGGAACGAAGACACTTACACATCCTTGGATGTTCGGATTGAGAAAAGACGAAATCGGAACAGCATATCAAGCAACCGAATCTAAGAAAGAAAACGCTAAATTCGGAGTGTTGGATTAATAAGGCGCTAGGGCACTAAGATACTAAGGCACTAAGTAAATATAAAGTAGGGTGCGATGTTTCGCGCCAAGGAATAAACAAAAAAGGAAACAAAAATGAAGATAAAATTAAACATAGTAAAATACAGGTTCTTATGCTTAGGCATATCAGCTTGTTTGTTACTGCCGTGTATCGGGGCAATGATTTATTCTGCCATTGCTACTCCGACACATACCCCTGTAAAGGTTGGTATTGACTACACCGGCGGTACAATTTTGCAATACGGCGTAAAACAAAACGTCACAACAAACGATTTGGGCAAATTAAGAACGGCTCTTTCAAAGGAAGGGTTCCCGTCAGCAGAATTACAGGTTATCAATGTAAACAATGATAAAAACGCAAGTTCTTCTATCAAATCATTGATTTCAATAAGAACAAAATTCTTACAATCTAACTCCGGAGAAGATGCAAAAATAACAAACGCTGTAAAATCAGAATTTAAAGATGCAAATCTTGATCAGGTTTCATCAGTAGGTCCTACATTGGGTAAAGAATTGTTCACAAACTCAATGATTGCATTAAGTTTGGCATTGATAGGTATTATTTGTTACCTGTCATTCAGATTCCAGTTTGACTATGCACTCGCTGCAATATTGGGGTTGGTTCACGACTGTATCTTTGTTGTCGGTGTGTTCTCAATCTTAGGACTTGTTAAAGGTGTTGAAGTAGATGCACTGTTTGTAACGGCATTATTAACCGTAATCGGGTTCTCAGTCCACGATACAATCGTTGTATTTGACCGTGTAAGAGAGAATTTGAGATATTACGCTAAGAAGATGACCTTCGGAGAGATTGTCAACTTCTCAGTAAATCAGACGTTAGCAAGAAGTATCAATACTTCATTCACAACGTTATTAACATTGCTTGCACTGTACTTCTTCGGTGGTGTAACCACAAAGAACTTTGTACTCGCAATGATTTTAGGTATCACGGTCGGTACTTACTCAAGTATATTCTTCTGTACGGTACTTGTTGATATCTGGGATAACAAAAAATATGCATCTCTCGGAAAAGCTAAAAAAGCATAAGAGAGATTGTTATACTGATAATAAAAAAAAAGGAATTGCGGTTTTGCAATTCTTTTTTTTTACTTTATAGACATTGAAGATTTGTACAACACTTGTTATAATATAAATATAACAAAGAGGTAAATTATGGATATATCACTATCGCCAAATAATGAAAAATTTATACAAAATCAAATTGCTGCAGGCATTTATAATTCTATAAATGAGGCTATAAATGCTACATTAAGCATTGCGATTGCTCAAATAGAAGTATCACCCGATGAAATAAATAATTTAAAAGCAGATATTCAAAAGGGATTAGATGACGTAAAGTCAGGAAGAGAACACGATTGTATAGAGTTCATGGACGGTTTAATAAAAAAATATGAATAATCGAAAAATCATTATTACGGAAGAAGCCGAAAAAGATATCATAAATATTGAAGAATACATTGCAAAAGATAAAAAACAAGCAGCAAAGGATTTCGTTCAAAAATTAAAGAAAACATTTTTAAGTTTGGCTCTATATCCCGGGTTGGGGAAGAAACACCCTGAATTTTCAGGCGATGACAAAATATTATTTTTACCTGTTATGGTAAATTACTTAATTGTATATACCATTATAAATAACGAAATTCATATTATCAGAGTTTTGGCAAAATACCAAAATATTTGTGCTATTCTGTAATTTAACAAAAAACATTCAAGCTGTTGTATAATAAATGATATATGAACAACAAAACTATGAAAACAGAACTTTTAGCACCGGCAAAGAATATTGAAACAGCTCTAACCGCGATAGATGCGGGAGCGGATGCCGTGTATATAGGGGCATCAGGATTTGGGGCAAGGCAAAAAGCGGGAAACAGCCTTGAGGACTTAAAAAAACTCGTAGACTATGCCCATATATTTAATGTCAAAGTAATGGTCACCGTAAACACTATTATCAAAGACAGTGAACTTGAGCAGGTAAAAAAGCTCATAAAAGATTTATACGATATCGGGGTTGATTCCCTCATCGTTCAGGATATGGCAATTTTAAAATGGGCAATAGAGGGGCAAATTCCTCCGATACCGCTCCATATAAGTACCCAGTGCAACAACAGGACAGAAGAAAAGGTCAATTTCTTTAACCGTATGGGACTGAAACGAGTAGTTCTTGCAAGAGAACTGTCGCTTGAGCAGATAAAAAATATTATAGACAAAAACCCTGAAATAGAGATTGAAACGTTTATGCACGGAGCATTGTGCGTATCATACAGCGGGCAATGCTACCTGAGCCAATACATAGGCGGACGCTCCGCTAACAGAGGAGAATGCGCTCAGCCTTGCAGAAAGAAATATTCCGTCATTGACGACAACGGAAACTGTTTGGTAAAAGATAAACATGTACTGTCATTGAAGGATTTTAACTCTACTCCGTATTTAAAAGATTTGGTCAATATCGGGGTAAAATCGTTCAAAATAGAAGGACGATTGAAAGATATTAACTACGTAAAAAACGTTGTAGGGTTCTACAGAAAAGAGTTGGACAAATACTCCGATAAGACCTCATCGGGAACGACAGAGCTCGGATTTACTCCTGATGTAAACAAAACCTTTAACCGAGGTTATACAACCTATTTTCTTAAAGGCAGAGAAAAATGCTTTAATTTCGACACTAACAAATTTATCGGGGAATATGTCGGAACGGTTACGAACATAGGCAAAAATAATTTCAAATTAAAACTCAAAAAAGGAATAGTTTTAAATAACCAAGACGGGCTTGTATTCGGCAAAAGCGGAGAAGACGGCTGTCTTATTAACAGAGCGGACAACAACATAGTTTTCCCGAACAAAATGCCTGATATAAAAATCGGGGTTGAGGTTTACAGAAATGTCGATACAAGGTTTGAAAAAGAACTTTCGAATGCTAAGCCGAAACGCACAATCGGGGTAAATATAGTCTATGAAAACGCCGTTATAAAAGCGACAGACGAGAATGGTAACTCCGTGAATATCACCATGATAGAGACAGAGCCAACAAAAAACCAAGAAAAGATGAGAGATAATTTCGTCAAATCAATGAAAAAGACGGGGGATAGTCATTTTAAAGCTGATACAATTACGATAAATACAGATTTGCCGTTTATCCCCGTATCGGGAGTGAATGAATATCGGAGACAATTATTTGATATGCTTTTGCAGGAAAGAAAAAAGAATTATAAACGAGAGATACAGACTCCCCTAAAATACGTTGAGTACCCGATAAAAGAGCTTGATTACAGAGGGAATGTCTATAACAAAGAGGCTGAGGAGTTTTACAACAAATGCGGAGCAAACGTTAAAGAGTACGCATTTGAGTATGCGGAGCCTAAACGTGAAGTGGAGCTGATGCGAACAAAACACTGTATAAAATACGCGCTAAACATTTGTAAGAGCCCTAAGAAGCTGTTTTTGGTAGATGAGAAGGTGAAACGCTACGGGCTCAAATTTGATTGCAAAAACTGCGAAATGGCGGTCATTACAATGCATAATTCATAATTATTGTTGTTCCCCCTCACTCGACCTTGTAATTTTCGCTGTCGCTCAAAAACAATGTCGGTCTCTCCCTCAGATGGGGGCGAGACTTAAGCTTTTGCTTACGCAAAAGCTTAACCGTTGCTCTACAACGGTTTTATCCCTCTCTCCTCTGTGGGAGAGGGTTGAATTTCTTAATGAACTCCAGTGAATTTAGAAATTCGGGTGAGGGGTGTATTAGCGGAGCTGTAACAGAGTAAAAGTTACTCCCCACCTGTATCTCTAATATTTCACTATCGTGAAACATAAGAGCTACTTCCTCCCCAAGTTTGGGCGGATTTTATTCTTGGTTTGCAAGGACAAACCCTCACTCCGAATTTCTGATTTTCGACTCAGTCTTAAATCGAAATTCTACCTCTCTCCCATAGGTAGAGAGGTTCGGCTACGCCGACTTTTAGTGTTTTACAAAGTAGGGTGCGGTCACTACCGCACCAACGTTATTCTATGAAAAGAGTTTGAATGTTCTTTCAACGTTATCTTTAGCAACGGTTTTCAATGTTTCCATTTCTTCTTTTAAAGCGTTTCTTTCGTTTTCGCAGATTGCTAACTCGGTATCGTATTTTGTATCTTTTTTGTTGATTCTGTTCATATCTGCTTCGTATTGTGCTTCTGCCTTCTTGAGGTCTGTTTCGTCTGCAACTTCTCTTAAGTGTGTATTAACAGCAACACTAGTGTTTTCTATACCGAGCATTTGTTCGTATTCAGAATCGCTCATATTCATAATTTGTTCTTCTGTCATTTCTGTTAAATGAGAAACGTTAGTAGGTTCAAATGTTGTGAATACAGCAAATCCGCCTTGAATCATGTTCGTCAGGTATTGTCTGCTTTGAGCTTGTTCTTCTTTGACGACGATTACACCACGTTTTGCCATTGTCCACATTGCCATAGCGTTTGCGATATCAGGGTCGGTTGTATCCCAGAATTCATTTGTTCCTGTTTGATACTGTTCAGGTTTTTGACCATAAGTGTAGGATACAGTTTGGTCGCTACCTTTAACACGGATTTCCCATTCATCCGTATCGCTATATTTATCGGTATTTGTGTAGTTGCCGCCGTGAGCGATTGCTTGGTATAAAGAAGTTAAAGCGGAACTGTTTCCAATTTTATCGTTAATATTTGCAAGAGTAATTTTATCGTTATCATCAGAGGTGTTGTATCTGCTGAACCAATTTCTTACGTCACTTTGTTCAATTGTGTAACCTTCCATTTTCATTGCATAGTATACTTCATCTGCAATCGTATTTCTTGATGGAATTTCAACGATACCTTTTACTACATCATGTGTTCCCTCAGGAGTCCATTCTGATCCGGCACCGCGTTTAACACTTCCTGTGAGTGCTGATCCTGATTGATAACTATTAGTATTAGTAGTGGTTCCGTTCATAATATCAGCATATAATTTGTCAGCAAGGTCGGAGTGTTGACTTCCGTTAGAGTTCAAATATTCATTTATTGCAATATTCAAATACCAGAGTTTAGTATTATCAGTGTCATTGTTGCTGAATTTGTTCAAGAATGTACGAATTTTACTTTTCATAGCATCTATTTCTGCCGGTGTTTTTTCTGTGTGATTACATGCATCGAATTTGTTGCCCATTGTGAGAACACCGAGTATGTTAGACATGTATGCTCCTGAACCGTCTGTATCGTCAATAGATGGGATAGTACCTGCAAGGTTGTATTCAACAAGTCCGCTTGCACTGCCTGTGCGTTGAACTAGAGATTCTATAGAGTGAGTTGTCCCGTCAACTTCTGCGGTAGAATCACCTGATTCTGATGTAATAGTACCGTACGCATCCAAACCGCTTGCTTTATATCCACAATCTTCAAAATTGATGAGATAGTTTACCCCAACTGTTGAGGATGTTGCAGATTGTATTTTAACCCATAAATGACCGGCAAAAGCACCTTTCTCTAAACTTGCAGAAACAGCAGATGTCGTATTACAACCTTTAATTAAAGAAATATCATTATTATCACCCCAGTACAAATATGAACCAAAGAAGCCACCGACTTTAGATGAACCGCTAACACTGCCCCCTGAGTAACAGTTGATAATATCTGTTACATCAGAAGGGTTATCTTCATCGTTGTACATAGCACCGACAAAACCGCCAACGCCGTTTTTACCGGTTATATTCCCTACTGCGTATGCATTTTTAATGTCAAATTTCCCATTTGGGTATAATACATACGCAGTACCTATTAAACCACCAACTCCATCTGAATTAGATGCTGTAACATTTGCACTGGAATATACGTTGTCAAAGTATGCCGTTGCACCACCAGGAACTCTTGAACAACCTACTAAACCACCTGTTCCAACTGTTGTAACTCCTGATGATGAAGTAAAATCACTTATTGTTCCTGTGTAATTATTTTGTACCTTACCTGTAACATAACAATTACTTATGTTTGTTGTATTTGAAAGACCAATGAGTCCCCCAACAAAACTTGAATTGCCATTTATATTAACATTTTCAAGTCCGACATTTTTGATTGTTGCCCCGCTGGCTGTTGATGCAAACAAGCCTTGACTGCCTGTCAAGTTAGAGATTATGTAACCGTTTCCGTCAAAAGTGCCTTTGAAGTTTGAAATACCGCTCCATCCGCTAATTGATGACATATCAATATCGCCTGTGAGAACAATGTTAACACCTGATAAATCACTTACTTGTGCTAGTTTTTGTAACCCTTCTGCGGTTGAGATTGTGTAAGTACCTGCAGCAATTGTACTCGGGTCTGTTGTACTGTTGATTTCTGTTGCTCCTGCAGTTGATGCCGTATGATCAGGTTTGAATTCTGCATAGTCTTTCAATGCTTCGTAGTCAATGCCTCCTTCTTCATTTGCAACTGGACTGTAGTTATGGTTAACATTATTTTCAGGAGATTTTAATTCACTGTTTGTTATTGGTGTAAACCCTGTTACTTTTGTAGGGTCATCAACCATTCTTGTTCCGTAAACAGGTTCGCTGCTCTTGTTTTTACCTGTTGTTTCGTGGATAAATGTGTCCATATCTCTGTTTTCATATTGAGAATCAACAAGACCGTATTTTTTTGCAACAGTAGGTGTTACCATTACTTTACCTTCAACATCTTGTAAGAACAGTATTGTGTTAGACTTTTCGCCTGTATATGTGTCTACAATGCCGTTTTGCATAATGTTCATATTTGCATCTCTAAACGTAACGGAACCATCGGGATTAAGGGATTTATATTGAATTTTTGTAGAATCAAGGGCATTTTCATATTCTT
>DLEF01000029.1:53741-77210 GCA_002481545.1 Cyanobacteria bacterium UBA7753
TTCCCTTACCCATGTTTACGGCACAATCTCTTAAAACTTTAACAAATATAGAGATTTTGCGGTGAAATTGTTACAAAAGTTTACAAATGAGATACTAAGACAATATGGCACTAAGAAAACGCTCCGCGGTTGCACCCCTCCTAGCCTCCCCCTCTGGGGCGGAACACGTACGGTTGCACGGTTTGTTTTTGTTATTGCAACTGCGTCGCTGTCGGCGGATCCGTTGTCCGCCCCGACTTGGGCGAGGATAGTGATTGTGTTATCGTCATCCTGAGCAATAATTTTTGTAATCGTCCTTCTCTTTCAGATATCAACGAAGGATCTCTGTTACAAGCACAGGTGGGGAGCGACAATAACTTGATATTTGTAACATATGTGTGATATTTGCAAGGACAAACCATCACCCTGAAAATCTAAATTTCGTAAACTCATTTGGGTTTTCTTTCCCTATCCCATAGGTAGAGGGGTTAACCGTTGCAGAGCAACGGTATAGCTTTTACAAATGCAAAAGCTACCACCTCGCTCCCGCCTGCGGGAGAGGTCTGTTTTCTTATGTTTTAAAGTGATAACTTTGAAATATTAGAAAACAGGGTGAGGGGGAGTAATAATAACACATATCACGTTTGTTTATATATTTTACCAGACGGCGAAAATTTGGTAGAATATAGAAAAGGCGGTATTTATGAAAAAACAAATTATTGCATATGTTCACTCACACTGGGACAGAGAATGGTACAGAGAATTTGAAATATTCAGAATGAGGTTATTGAGAGTCTTTGACAATGTCCTGGATATGTTAGAGAACGACACATTGCCGTCGTTCTATTTCGACGGACAAACTAAAGCAATGCTTGATTATCTGGAAATCCGTCCTGAAAAAGAAGAACAAATAAGACGGTTCGTAAAAGACAAACGCCTGTTTATAGGACCGTTCTATTGTCTTGTAGACGAGTTTCTGACAGATGAAAATTGTTTCAGAAAAAATCTTGATATTGGACTAAAGACATCAAGAGATTTCGGCTGTACCGATTTTATCGGATATTTTGCCGATACCTTCGGGCACAGTGCCTCAACAATCCCTATCCTAAAAGAATACGGGATTGATACCGCTATCGCATGGCGCGGGCTCGGAGATGTTCCGTCTGAATTTACTTGGAAATTCGACGACGACAATAAAATAAACGCAATAAACCTTGTCCGCGGATATTTTAACGATGTTTTCTCAACCCCTTGGGATATTCACAAAAAAGCCGAGTTTCTAAAGCTGAACCTTGATAAAATTGCAGAGAAATCAGGTGATATCTTGCTCCTGCCGATAGGGGCGGATCACCTCGGAGTTGAAACGGATTTATTAAAACAGGTAAACGAAGTAAACACCCTCCTTGACGACTACGAAATAAAAATCGGCTCCATTTTTGATTATATAAACGCCGTACAAAGTCGATTTTCTGAATATGAACTGCAAGGAGAATTAAGAGATAATTCAAAAACATTCGTGCTTGAGGGCTGTTATTCTGCAAGATTAGACCTGAAAAAATATAACATTCAAGCCTGCCATAAACTGAACCTAGCGGAAAAGCTCGTAAAATACTTAAAAATAGATAAGTATTTACCGCTCATAGATTACGCATATGAAATGTTACTGCAAAACCAAGCGCATGACAGTATTTGCGGATGCTCGACAGATGATGTCCACGCGGAAAACATTATAAGATACAAAAAAATCCTGCAAATAGCAAACAACATTATAGATGAAATCAATTTCGACCAAAAATCAAAAGATTTAAAGGTAATAAACCTATCTGATAAAAACTACAGAGGAACGGTCGAATTTACATCAACTAAAGATTATCCGTATCAAATATTGAACATAAAGCGCGGGTTTGACAAAAACCTGCTTGCGGATACTCAAAGAATCCCCGTAACCGAAGATTACACGGATATTAAAACATATTGTGCCTATGCGGATATCCCGACAGGCACAAGCGACCTAAAAGAATCGGTCGAAGAGACGGATGTTTTTGTGACGGACAACTGTATAGGAAACTCGAAAATATTTTTAATCGTTGAACACGATGAAATAAGAGTCGGAGACAAAATTCTTAGATTTTTGGACTATACGGACAACGGTGACACCTATAATACGGGCTATAAGGCAGATGATGTTCCGACCATAGGGAAAGTAAAATATTCAAGAATATATTTAGAGGGCAACAACCGCTCCACCTTGAGACTTGATGTAAAAATCAAAGATGATGTTTTACACTGCGATATCAGTTTGGACAAAGATTCACCTCTGTTACATTTCCATATAGAATGGGAAAACTCCGAGAAAAACCACCTTCTGCAAGTCGCAATCGATACGGGAGACGCAATAGAGACGACTTATTCAGAAGATTTCAGCAATATTATAAAAAGGAGTTTTGCGCCGAATTATGACGTAAGACAAAATCTGCCGAAGACAAAAGGGCTCGAAGTCAAAACAAACACCGCACCTATGCACAGAGGGGTAGTCGCAAACAACGTGGGGTTTGTAACCGAAGGTATTACACAGTATGAAGTGTTTGAAAGAGAGCTAAAACTCCCGCTGTTAAGATCGGTCGGAGTAATTTCCAACCCTAAAAATGAGGCAAGAACAACTCCCGCAGGACCTCCGATAGAGGTTAACGCCTGCACACAGATGGGGCACAATGTCTCTGATTTTTGGATATTCTTAGGCGATAACCTCAGAGATATGATTGACGATGTCTTCAATGAATGCGTCGTAATCGGGGAATAAAGACTTTATAAAGTCATCCTGAACTTGTTTCAGGAGCTTTATTAACAGATGCTGAAATAAATTCAGCATGACACCCTTTTCTTGTTTTGTTTAATGTTTGGTAATTTTTTATCCGATACTTTCGACAAGATTTTTTGCGACCGATAACGCTTTATCAAATACTTTTGGCTCATAAAAGTCAGCGTCATTTACATATTGTTTTACAATTTTTCTGGCGTAAGAGCCTATTGCAACACCGTTGTATTTGATATTACAAAGGTTGGCGAGCGTTGCCGTTTTGGAGTTTGTTCCGCCCGATATCAAAATATAGACAGGCAGTTTTGCATCCTGTATAATCTCTGCCATAGCGACTGCCTGCAAGGTTGTTTTATACTCATCATCCGCCCCGCTCATAGGGATTCCGTCAGCTTGAATAATCGTTGTATAAGGAGCCCTCGCGGATAACATATCAGTTAATCTGTCCAAGACTTGTCTGTTTCCGAGATTTAGCCTGTCAATGCAGATAGAAACAATGCCGTCATATAAATTGTTTATAATATCCCATTTTTCTTTTACGTCCTCATCATCAATCGAGGTCGCGTGCAATTCTATACAATCTATCCCCATTTTTATGAGTTCGGGCAAAACTTTTTTTAAATCAATATCGTGTTCTGTCATATATATTGCGTCATTTGGGCATACATTTTTACAACGGGCACATCCGATACATTTTTCAGAATTTATTTTATTATCCTTTATTGCCTCCTGCATACATACTTTTTCGCAGGCTCCGCACTCAGTACAAAGTTCATCGTTTATATTTGCTTTAAAGATATGCGGATCGCCTCTCATCCCGACACTTACGCAAATATAACGGTCATTTGCTATTCCGCTTTTATTTATTCCGTCTTTAGCAGCTTTTAATATTTCGGGTTTCGCACAAATATCAAAAAATTGTGCACCCGCCTTTGAATACAAGTATGTCAATCTCTCGACATCCTGAACGCACTCGTTCCCCGCTCCGCAGACGAGTTTGAATATTTTATCATTACTTTTTAATAAATCGGCTAACATAATTATCTTAAAACATCCTTTTAAAAATCCGAGGCAAACACCCCGTTTATGTTATTATACAACGAACTTAACACAATCACGAATATATTTGTATACTTGCCTCGTTTATAATATAATCAAGCTATGCGCAACAACTTAACTAAGACAAAAAATATAACGAAAACAACAAACGGGGCGGAAAGAATTATAAGCCTGTTGGAAGAGCAAGGAACGGAATACGTTTTCGGCTACCCCGGAGGCTCTGTTCTGCCATTGTATGAGGCTTTGTCAAATTCAAAAATAAAACATATTTTGTGCAGGCATGAGCAGGCTGCGACACACGCGGCAGAAGGTTATGCCAAGGTAAAAGGCAAATGCGGAGTGGTGCTCGTTACATCAGGTCCGGGTTTTTCTAACACAATAACAGGATTATTGAACGCGTACTCCGATAACAGCCCGCTTGTCGTAATCGCAGGGCAGACAGAAAACCTTGATAACAACGAGTTTCAAGAAGTAAATATCCGAGATATAGTAAAAACATTCACTAAAAACTGCTTTGATATAACGGACGAAAAAGACATCGACAGAATAATATATAAAGCATTCAAAACTGCTCAAACTCTGCCTTACGCTCCAGTTATAATAACGGTTAAAAACAGTATTCTAAACAAGACCGTGTCCGAGACTCATCCCGTAAGACACAGACGCGAAATCAAAGTTGAGGCTCCGCACTCTTGCGTATTAAAGACAATCCAAACTCTTAAAGACGCAAAAAGACCGTTAATCGTGGTCGGCGGCGGATGTAAAAACGTAGAAAGAGAAGTCGTTGAGTTTGCACAACTTACTCATATTCCCGTTGTAAACACCTTGAACGGCAAAGGTGTCGCCGATAACCTATCCTGCGGACTCATAGGGCTATGCGCTAACAGTGACCTTAACGAATATATAAAAGAATCCGATATCGTCTTGGCACTCGGGGTAAAATTCTCAAACAGAACAACGGATTTTGTCTCTAAGTTTTTGCCGAAATCAAAGATTATAAGTATAAACATACACAAAAACACCTCCGATAACGTAAAACCCGAAAAAGAGCTAATCGGGGAATTGGAAGTAATCCTGCAACAGATGATAGGAACAATTAAGGCTAAAAATATTCTGTTTGATATAAAATATGATTGGACGGAACAGTTGGAAGTAAATGACAACATAAAAGACGACGGCAAAAGCCTGACTTCCGAATATGTTATAAACGAGATTTACAAAAAATCAAGAAAATACAATCCTATTGTAACAACCGATGTCGGCATACATCAGATAGATGCAGTCAAAATATTTAAGACGACTTCTGCAAGACGGTTCCTAACCTCGGGCGGATTCGGCACTATGGGATTTGGGCTCCCTGCTGCAATCGGAGCATACTTTGCATCGCCTGATTCGCTTGTGTTAAATATTACGGGTGACGGCTCAATCCAAATGAATATGCAAGAGCTCGCAACCGTTGCACAATATAATATCCCCGTAAAAATATTTATTATGGATAATTCTTCACTTGGTATGATTGAAAAATTGCAGGTGCAAAAATATAATCATTCATACCAATCGGAGCTTATAAACCCTGATTTCAGAAAACTCGCGTCCGCATACGGTATTCATTCTTATAAAATAACTACCCGTGAAGGCTTAAAAATGGCATTGGATGAAATTTTAAAATATAAAAAGCCGGTATTGCTTGATATAAAGGTAGATTTGGGAGTATAAACAAATGATTGATTCAATAAAGGTACGCGGAGCAAAGGTTCATAACCTTAAAAATATTGATGTTGATATCCCGCTAAATAAGATTGTAGGTATCGCAGGGGTATCAGGCTCGGGAAAATCCTCGCTTGCTTTGGGCGTCCTTTATGCGGAAGGCTCAAGACGTTATCTGGAAGCTTTATCGACTTATACACGAAGACGTATGACACAGGCTGAAAAAGCACTTGTTGATGATATTTTGTATGTGCCTGCAGCATTGGCACTGAGACAGCGTCCTGCAGTTCCGGGGGTGAGAAGTACCTTCGGTACGGGAACGGAGTTATTAAACAGTTTAAGGCTTATGTTCTCTCGTCTTGCAAGCCACAAATGCCCTAACGGACATTATGTAGAGCCTACATTGAATGTTGCTGCGGAACAAGAGATAATCTGCCCCATATGCGGAGCCAAGGTTGAGACTCCGTCTGCGGAAGAATTAGCATTTAACAGTCAGGGTGCATGTCCGACCTGCGGAGGCACGGGGATAGTCAGAACTGTTGACCGCTCAACCATAGTGCCTGACGATACCTTGACGATTGATGAAGGAGCTGTCGCACCGTGGCAAACTCTTATGTGGTCTTTGATGAAAGATATTGCGCGTGAAATTGGGATAAGAACTGATGTTCCGTTTAAGGATTTAACGGAAAAAGAGAAAAAACTCGTTTTTGAAGGTCCGCCTATTAAGCACCATATGGTTTATCAAATGCAATCCGGCGCAAGAGCAGGCTCAACAGGGGAAATGGATTTTACCTATTTTAATGCCGTCTATACAGTAGAAAATGCCCTTGCAAAAGCTAAAGACGAAAAGGGGATGAAACGTGTAGAGAAGTTCTTAAAACAAGGGATTTGTCCTGACTGCCACGGTTCAAGATTATCAGAGAAGGCTAGAACCCCAAAAGTTATGGGGTTAACCTTGGATAAAGTCTGTGAGATGACATTATCCGACCTTGTTGAATGGGTAAAAAAAGTACCTGATTCTCTCCCATCGAAGATGCGCCCTATGGCAAACAGTATTTGCGAATCGTTCTTAACTGTTGCAAAACGACTTATGGATTTAGGTTTAGGATATCTGACACTGGACAGAGCAGCCTCGACATTATCAACAGGGGAAAGACAGCGTATGCAGTTAGCCCGTGCCGTAAGAAACAGAACGACAGGGGTATTGTATGTTTTGGATGAACCTTCTATCGGTCTGCATCCGTCCAACATTGTCGGCTTAAAAGGTGTTATAAATGACCTTTTGAATGACGGAAACTCAATCATATTGGTTGACCATGATACCCAAATTTTAAAAGATTCCGATTGGATAATCGAAATGGGAGAAGAGGCAGGCGTAAACGGCGGATACGTCATCGCACAAGGAACAGTGCCTGAGATTGAGAAAAACAAAAAGTCTATAATCGGGGATTTTCTCTCGGGGAAAAAACAGGTTATTGTAAGACCGAGAACGGATAAAGATAAAATCTTTGAAAACGGCAAAATCCATTTTGAAACAAATAAAATCCATACCGTAAAACCACTAAGGGTTGATATTCCAAAAGGCAAAATGACCGTTGTAACAGGAGTTTCAGGCTCGGGCAAAACGACAATGATACTTGAAAGCCTTGTGCCTGCACTCGACGCAAAAACTAAGGGCGCAAAACTCCCCGACCACGTCAAGATGATTGACGCACCCGATATATCAAGGGTAAAACTCATTGACTCCACTCCTATCGGGATAAATATACGCTCTACGGTTGCGACTTACGCAAACATCCACGATGAACTCAGAAAACATTTTGCAAAACTCGCAAAGGCTCAAGGTTTATCTTATAAATCAGGCGATTTTTCATATAATACGGGCAGTCTGCGCTGTCCTACCTGCGACGGCACAGGCTCAATAAGCCTTGATGTACAGTTTTTGCCTGATGTCGATATCCCGTGCCCTGACTGTAACGGTTCAAGATATTCAAAAAATGTGAATGCAATAAAGTATAACGGCTATTCGATAGCGGATATTATGGCAATGGATGTTAATACGGCGATAGATGTTTGTGAAAGTATGAAACTCGTTCACCAAAGGTTACAAGTGCTCAAAGATTTGGGATTGGGTTATTTGACACTCGGAGAGGCTACCCCGAGTCTGTCAGGCGGAGAGGCGCAAAGGTTAAAGCTCGCAAGCGAGATGAGAAAAGCGCAATCAGACAGTGTTTTTGTATTTGATGAACCTACAATCGGTCTTCACCCGCTGGATGTTCAAACATTGTTAAAAGTGTTCCAAACGTTGATTGATAACGGTGCTACCGTGATTGTTATTGAACACGATTTAGATGTAATCAAAAATTCGGATTACATTATAGATATGGGACCTGACGGCGGAGACAAAGGCGGAGAAATCGTTTTTGCGGGTGCTCCCGAAGATATAAAAACTTGTAAAAAGTCAAAAACGGCACTGTTTTTATAATGCTCTTTTTTATTTTATAATTGTTATATTGAAAGGGGAAAATATGACTACAATAACACTATTGAGAGGTGACGGAATAGGCCCTGAAATATCGGAGGCTGTCGTAAAAATAATCAAAGAATCAGGTGCTGATATCACTTGGGAAGAACAAATCGCAGGACTTGAGGCTGTAGAAAAAGAAGGAACTCCGCTACCCGATAAAGTTATTGATTCAATAAAAAAGAATAAAGTCGCTCTGAAAGCCCCTATCACAACCCCTATCGGTAAAGGTTTCCGCTCGGTCAACGTGCAACTGAGAAAAGCGTTAGATTTATACGCGAATATAAGACCTTGCAAAAACATTCCGACTATTAAAACCCGATTTGATGATGTCGATTTGGTTGTAATAAGAGAAAACACGGAAGATTTATACGCGGGAGTGGAAGAAAAGATTGACGATAACACCGCTCACAGTATAAAAATCATAACAAGAGAGGCATCCGAGAGAATTGCAAAATTCGCATTTGAATATGCGGTAAAGAACGGCAGAAAAGAAGTTTGTGCGGTTACAAAAGCAAATATTTGTAAGCTCTCTGACGGTTTATTTTTAGAATGTACAAGAAAAATAGCGCAAGATTATCCCAATATAAAATATCGTGAAATATTGGTAGATAACTGCTGTATGCAGTTAGTTCAAAACCCTTCTCAGTTTGATGTAATGGTTTTGCCTAACCTGTACGGCGATATTGTATCCGACCTGACCGCAGGGCTCGTCGGCGGATTGGGTGTCGCAAGGAGTGCAAACATCGGCAAAGACTGCGCAATCTTTGAGGCAGTCCACGGCTCCGCCCCTGATATAAAAGGACAAAATAAAGCTAATCCGACAGCGTTATTATTATCGGCGGTTGAGATGTTAAAGTATATCAATATGAATAACTGTGCTGAAAAAATAGAAAAAGCTTTGTATAAGACTTTTAATGAAGGTATAAAAACCGCAGATATCGGAGGCAGTGCAAGCTGTACCGAATTTACGGATGCAATAATTAAGAATATGAATTAAGGAAGGTATAAAATGGCAGAATATTTATTTGATCCCGGATATAGCAGACACTTGGTAAGCCTCGTATTTTCATTAGAGGATATCTATGCGGCTGTTAACAGATTTAAAAACTTAGGACAGAAAAAATTTCAGTTTAAAAGATATTATCCCGAAATTTTAAAACTCATAAAACAAAACATCGCTTTTTATATGGGTTGCCTTTTATGGGCAGTGTATTTAAAGACTCAACCTGAAGGGAATATTGAAGGCAATCACTGTTTGGGGAAAGAATATAACGAAAAACAGGCACTTGTTGAACTCTATTATTTGATTAATTTCTTGCAAAACTTCTCAAAAGACACAAAATATTATTTGAATACCGATTTTAACTATTCAAAAGATGATATGGATATGTTAGAGGTTTACAAAGAATTTGCACAAATGAATGAAGGTTTTGTAAATGTCAGAAAAAATACGGATTTAAAACTGCCGTCTGCGCTAAAAACTCCGAGTGCTGACGAATTGGATAAAATAAAATCTACTATTGATACTGTCGTTTCTACAGGGAATTTTGACAAACTTATGGAAATAAGAGGATTGATTCTCTAATGAATATAACAGGCGGAATACACAACGGCAGAAAGATACAAGCTCCCGATACAAAGCTTGTGCGTCCTACTTTATCAAAAGTCAGAATGAGTGTATTTAATATTCTGTATTCAATCCTTGGAACATTTGAAGGGAAAAGCTTTCTTGATATGTTCGGCGGTTCGGGAATAATGGGGCTTGAAGCACTATCCCGAGGATTTGAAAAAGTAAAAGTCTATGAGAAAAGTAAATCTGTTGCGGATATTATAAAATCAAATTATAAAGCACTCGGATATACTCCCGATTTAAGGCTGGGAGACAGCGTAAAGCTCGCGCAAAACGAACCACAAAGATTTGATGTCGTTTATATTGATCCGCCCTATCTTAGCGGGATTTATGAAAAATGTCTCGAAGTTGCACCCTCCGACGATATAATTGTTTTGGAACACACGGTCGAAATTGACTTATCAAATTACACCGTTCTTAAACAGAAAAAGTACGGCGATAAGTATTTGACCTTTATTAAGGTATAACCGATTACTTCTGTTGCACTCTAAGCTTGTCAATGAAACGTCTGAATCTTTCCATTGCAACTCTCAGGTTTTCAATAGAATAAGCGTAAGATATTCTTAAATATCCTTCTCCGCTGTCACCAAAGGCAGTCCCCGGAACTGTGGCGACTTTTTCAGCCTGCAGCAGTCTTGTCGCAAACTCTTCGCTTGTCATTCCAAATTCTTTGATACAAGGGAACACATAGAACGCTCCAAACGGTTCAAAACAAGGGATATTCATATCCTTAAATTCTTTTAATAAAAATCTTCTGCGTTGGTTATATGCGTCTCTCATCATTGCGACATCACCATCACCGTGCTTTAATGCCTCGACACCTGCATATTGACTGATTGTCGGAGCACACATAATCGCATACTGATGTATTTTTGTCATCTGTTTAATAATAGGAGCAGGCGCACAAGCATAACCGAGCCTCCAACCCGTCATCGCATACGACTTGGAAAAACCGTTTATAAGTATTGTCCTCTCTCTCATACCGTCAATACTTGCGATAGAGACATGCTTGTTTTTATATGTCAATTCCGCATATATTTCATCAGACATGACAAGAATATCATTTTCAATAATGACTTTTGCAATCTCTTCCAAATTGTGAGTTTCCATAATAGCACCCGTAGGGTTATTAGGATACGGCAAAATCAAAAGTTTTGTTTTGTCCGTAATTACTGCCCTAAGCTCGTCTGCAGTCAATCTAAACTCATTCTCGGGCTTTAGATTAACAATCACAGGTTTGGCATCCGCTAGAACGGCACAAGGCTCATATGAAACATATGAAGGTTGTGGGATAATAACTTCATCCCCCGGGTTTATTACAGCTCTCATTCCAACATCAATTGCTTCGGATCCCCCAACGGTTACCAAAACTTCATTTGTGAAGTTATACATAAGATTGAACCGTCTGAGTAAATAATTACATATTTCTTTCTTTAAATCTTTTAACCCCGAATTTGAGGTATAAAAAGTTCTTCCTTTCTCGAATGAATAAATACCTTCATCTCTGATATGCCAAGGAGTTTCGAAATCAGGTTCACCAACCCCCAAAGATATTACATCATCCATTTCGCTAACCAAATCAAAGAATTTTCTTATTCCCGACGGTTTTATGTTTACTATTTTATCTGATAAGAAGTTTCTCATGGAGTGATTACCTCTCTTTTATCTGTTTTATCTTTGTTTAAAATAGTTCCGTGGTCTTTGTATTTCTTTAGAATAAAGTGCGTAGCCGTACTCAAGACACTGTCTAAGGTAGACAACTTATCCGATACAAATGCGGAAATTTCTTTTAAAGATTTTTCTTCCAAAGTTACAAGCAAATCAAATCCGCCTGATATAAGGTAAACGGATTTTACTTCAGGATAGTTATAGATTCTCTCTGCTATTCTGTCAAAGCCTTGTCCTCTCTGCAGAGTAACTCTGACTTCAATCAGCGCCGTAACTTTTTCAATAGTTGTTTTTTCCCAGTCTATAAGCGTATGATATCCGCAGATAACATTCTCTTCTTCCATTGCTTTTAATTCGTCAGCGACTTCCAGTTCACTAATGCCTAATCTGGTCGCAATCTCTTTTATATCAATTTTGCTGTTCTTTTCAATCAGTGATAAAATTTCTTCTCTCATAAAGCTCCTTTAATTACTTAATATCCTTATTTATAATATCACATATTTTTTGAAGTTGAAATTTATTACAATATTGATACTTTTTGTAATACTTTGGAATACAGAAAAAGAGGGTAAAACTACCCTCTTTATACATAGTTATCTATACCGCAAAACATGTCGGCATAAGTTATAAATAAATTCAGAAACTACCAGCTTGCTTTAGTAACACCAGGTAATAAACCTTGGTGAGCCATCTTACGCAAGCAGATTCTGCAAAGACCGAAATCTCTGTGATATCCGTGAGGACGTCCGCAGATACTGCATCTGTTGTGCAATCTAACTTTCGGATATTTGCCCTTTGCTGCGAGCAATTCTCTGGTGTGTTCTTTGTTTATCATCGCTTTCTTAGCCATGAATTATCTCCTTTTTTGTTATTTTTATTATTACATTAAACAAGTGATTGTCAATGATTATTTCTTCATTCCTTTGAATGGCATACCCAATTCAAATAACAATTCTCTTGCTTCTTCATCAGTTTGAGCAGTTGTGATAATAGATACGTTCATACCTTTTACCAAGTCAACTTCTTCATAAGTGATTTCAGGGAACAAAGCTTGTTCCTTCAAACCTAAAGTATAGTTTCCTCTGCCGTCGAAACTCTTAGGGCTTATACCTCTAAAGTCTCTGATTCTCGGTAATACTACACAGATAAGTTTTTGTAAGAAGTCATACATTCTTTCGCCTCTCAATGTAACCATCGCACCGACAGGCATACCTTCTCTTAACTTATATGATGCGATAGATTTTTTAGCCTTTGTAACAACTGCCTTTTGTCCGGCAATCTTTGTTAATTGACCTTCAATCGTATCAGCGATTTTTGTATTGTGAGATGCTTCACCAACACCCATGTTCAATACTATCTTGTTCAACCTGGGAATCATCATGTCATTTTTATAACCGAATTTTTCCTTTAATGCAGGTTTTACATCTTCTACGTATTTTGCTTTTAAATTTTTAGTTCTCATTGTTCTTTTCCTTTATACTTATACGTTAGATATGAGCGAAACATAAAATTTCCTCAAATCGCGTATTCTTTATTATTAAACTATACGTCTAATTTTTCTCCGCATTTTTTGCAAACACGAACTTTTTTGCCGTCAACCACTTCATGTTTAACCTTAGTAGCTTTTTCGCAGCTAGGGCAAACAATCATTACGTTAGAACTGTCAACAGGAGCTTCAACTTTAGCCAACCCGCCTTGTAAGCCTAACATAGGATTTGGTTTTTGAGCTTTTGTTACCATATTTAACCCTTCAACCAAAACTTGGGATTTTGAAGGAATGGCTTTCTTAACGTTTCCTTGTTTTCCTTTATCTTTACCTGAAAGGATAACTACTCTGTCACCCGTTTTTACATGTAAAGACTTCTTTGTATCTTCTTTCATTTTATTCTCCAATTTTCTTTGATTACTTTGAAGTTCCCTTTGCTATTTATAATGACAGTGAACAATATTTTTTGCTACACAGCCAAAACAAATAAACTAGATAACTTCCGGTGCAAGAGAAACAATCTTCATAAAGTTGTTGTCTCTTAACTCACGGGCAACAGGTCCGAAAACACGTGTTCCCCTAGGGTTACCGTCTTTATTTATAATTACGGCCGCATTATCATCAAATCTGATTACAGAACCGTCAGCACGAGTGATATCGTGTTTTGTTCTAACGATAACGGCTCTAACAACTTCAGATTTTTTTACCGCCATATTTGGAGTAGCATCCTTAACTGTTGCAATTACAACGTCACCAACTGATGCAAATTTCTTGTTTGAACTACCCATTACACGGATAACCAACAATTCTTTAGCACCTGTATTGTCTGCTACTGTTAATCTGGTTTCTTGTTGTATCATTTTACTTTGTCCTTTTTCATTATTTTGCTTTTTCGACTATCTTAGATAAAGTCCAACGTTTGCCGCCTGAAATAGGTTTTGATTCAACGATTCTTACCGTATCACCGATACCGCATTCATTGTTAGCATCGTGAGCTTTATAGTTTTTATTAGATTCCATAATCTTTTTATATTTAGGGTGTGGTTCATAAGAAGCAACCTTGACTACAATAGTCTTGTCCATCTTATCGGAAATAACTACACCTTGTCTTTCTTTCTTAGGCATTTGCAGCCTCCTTCTCTTTAATAACAGTCTTAATTTGAGCGATTGTTCTCTTGGTATTGGCGATTGAAGCAGGATTTTCCAATTTGTTAGTAGATTTTTGCAATCTTAAATCGAATAATTCTTTTTTCTTATCCAATACAAGAGCGTTCAACTCATCGACTGATTTTTCACGAATATCTTGTAATTTCATTGTTTCTTTTTCCTTTATTATTAAAGTTCATCCTTTGATAACTACTCCGAGAAGACTCGGAATAATTATTAGTGTACAGGATTCTTTTCGATAACTTTTACCTTGATAGGCAATTTTTGTGCTGCAAGTTCCAATGCGTGGATTGCAACGTTTCTGTCAAAGTAGTCCAATTCAAAAAGAATTCTGTTCGGTTTTACAACCGCTACCCAGTATTCAACGTTACCTTTACCTGAACCCATACGAGTTTCAGCAGGTTTTGCGGTAATCGGTTTATCCGGGAATATTTTTATCCATACGTTTCCGCCTCTTTTGATTTCACGGGTCATTGCACGTCTGGCAGCCTCTATCTGGCGGCTGGTAATCCAACCGGGTTCAAGCGCTTTAAGTGCATAGTTACCAAATTCAAAGTTTACACCTCTTGTTTCGGTACCTTTCATTCTGCCCTTTTGCATTTTGCGGAATTTTGTTTTCTTAGGCATTAACATTGTTATTGTTCTCCTGTATCTTACTTGTTATCTTCTGCAGATCTTCCGCCACGTCTTCCGCGCTTGTTGAATTTGTCTGCCGAATCTTTTGCGTTCTTACTCTTGACGTTTTGGTCTGCTCTTTCACCAGGCATTAATACACCTTTGAAAATCCAAACCTTAACACCAATCTTACCCATTATAGTATCAGCTTCAGTGAAACCGTAGTCTACATCAGCTCTTAAAGTTTGAAGAGGTATTCTTCCTTCTTTAGCCCATTCTGAACGAGCAATTTCTGCACCGCCCAAACGACCTGATACCATAACTTTTATACCTTGAGCCCCTGCTCTCATTGTTCTTTGCATAGCCTGCTTCATAGCACGTCTGAATGCAATACGTTTTTCCAATTGTTGAGCAATTGACTCTGCAACCAATTGTGCATCTAAGTCTATTCTTGCAACTTCAACCACATTGATTAAGATATTACGACCTAAATACTTGGAAACTTCCTTCTTCAAGTCATCAATACCTTGACCGCCACGTCCTACAACAATACCAGGTTTAGCTGTTACAACCGTTATAGTTGTGCTTTGTGATTTTCTGTCAATAAGAATTCTAGATACACCTGCTGCGTATAATTTCTTCTTGATGAATTTTCTAATTTTAGCATCTTCTGCTACATAACCGGCGTAGTCTTTAACCTTTGCGTACCAAGTACTCAGCCAAGGTTTTATTATACCTACTCTAAATCCGGTCGGATGTGTTTTTTGTCCCATTTTATTTTCCCTTATTTATTTCCGTCACTAACTACTACAGTAAGGTGAGAAGTTCTTTTAAGTCTTCTGTAAATACGACCTTTAGCTCTCGGCTTACCTCTCTTGTATGTTGCACTTTCGTCTGCATAGATTTCTGAAATCTTCAGTGCATCTTCACTAACACCATATCTTTCTTTGGCATTAGCAACAGCAGCTTTAAGATTCTTTTCAACAACCTTAGCAGCAAAATAAGGCATAAAACGCAACATAACTTCAGCGTCTTTAACTGCTTTACCTCTTACTTCGTTGATTACTCTGCGAAGTTTGCGTGCAGTCATTTTTATGTCTGTTTGTTTTGCTTTTGCTTCCATTTTTTTATTCCTTTTTCTTTATTGTTGTTTCTCTAATACGAGATTCTGAAATTGTTATCTTTCAGATTAACATCATCGGTTAGCCCCGAAAAATGTTATTTTCTTTTTGCTATGTCAGAACCTGCATGACCTCTGAACAGTCTTGTAGGTGCAAACTCACCCAATCTGTGTCCGACCATCTGTTCGGTTATATATACAGGAACGTGAGTTTTCCCGTTATGAACCGCAATAGTGTGTCCTAACATATCAGGAATTATCATTGATGCCCTAGACCAAGTCTTGATTACTTTCTTTTCAGAATTAGCATTCATCTTGTCTATTTTCTTTTGTAGAGCTTCTTCTACATAAGGGCCTTTTTTTAATGAACGTGCCATTAATTTCTCCTTTATCTACTTGGCAGATTTCTCTGCTCTACTTCATTTCTTATTTCTTTCTGCTTCTTACAATCATCTTATTAGAAGCTTTATTTTTCTTACGTGTCTTATAACCAAGAGCCGGTTTACCCCAAGGTGTCTTAGGATGTCCGCCAGGACCGGTCTTACCTTCACCACCACCGTGTGGGTGATCGCAAGGGTTCATCGTTACACCACGTACCGTAGGTCTGATACCCATGTATCTTTTTCTGCCGGCTTTACCAATCTTTAAGTTCTTAAATTCAGAATTACCTAAAGAACCGATAGTTGCCATGCATTCTTTTCTAACCATTCTCATTTCGCCTGAAGGTAATTTAATAGTTACATAGTTACCTTCTTTAGCCATAACCTGAGCTGCGTTACCTGCAGAACGAACCATCTTTCCGCCTCTGCCCGGTTCCAATTCAATGTTATGAATAATTGTACCTAACGGAATCATATCTAAAGGCATTGCGTTACCGGTTTGAACAGGAGCATCAACTCCGCTTACGATAACATCGCCTACATTCAATCCTTCCGGAGTCAAGATATATCTCTTTTCACCATCTGCGTAGAATACTAATGAAATTCTAACATTTCTGTTCGGATCATATTCGATTGTCTTAACTGTAGCCGGTACACCGAATTTTTCTCTTTTATAATCAATCATACGGTAAGCTTTTTTTACTCCGCCACCTTTATGACGGCAAGTAATTCTACCCGTATTATTTCTTCCTGCTGTTTTCTTTATTGGTTTTAATAATGATTTTTCAGGAGTTGAAGTAGTGATTTCTTGATAATCACTCTTTATCATGCCTCTTTGTCCCGGAGACGTCGGATTAATTTTTCTTGTTGCCATTTTAATTTTCTCCTATTTATATCAGGTATTTCTACCTTTGGCATTTGTATCGTCTTATAATTATTCATTTTTCATAATTACGAATTACGCATTATGAATTACGAATTACTAAGCTCCGACTAATTCTTCAATCGGATCACCTTCGATAGTAACGATTGCTTTTCTTGAAGAATCGGTTCTACCGTATTTATATCCCATTCTCTTTGAGTGAGAAGGCATATAAACTGTTCTTACTTTTTTAACTTTTCTGCCGGGGAATGCTAATTCAACTGCTTGTGCAATTTGAACCTTTGTTGCATCTTCTTTTACTTCGAAAGTATATTGTCCGTTGGCAGTGCCTAACATAGATTTTTCAGTAATGATAGGTCTTTTGATTATATCGTATAAATTTTCTTTCTTACTCATTAGTGTAATCCCTCCGTTATTGCTTTTACTGCAGCTTCAGTCATTACAACATAATCAGCTTCAAGTAAATCTTTTACGTTCAAGTTTGTAGGAAGAATAATCTTAACTGTAGGAATATTTCTTCCTGCTAATGATAAATATTTATTTTCATCAGCTTTTGTATCAGCAACAATTAAAACCTTGCCTGATACGTTCAAAGATTTCAATGCACTTGCAACCAATTTTGTTTTTGGTTCGGTAATACCAGAGAAATCTTTAACTATAACAAGTTGATCTTCTCTAGCAGAAAGTGCTGACTTAAGAGCTAACTTTCTAGCTTTTTGAGGCATAGCCAAATCATAGTTTCTTGGTTTTGGTCCAAAGATAACACCACCGCCTGCAAATAGAGGTGATCTTAAAGAACCTGCTCTTGCACGACCTGTACCTTTTTGTTTCCATGGTTTTCTTCCGCCACCTGAAACTTCAGCTCTGGTCTTTGCACATGCGTTACCTGAACGTGCATTGTTTAATTGTCTTCTTAATGCTAAATGCATAACATGAATATTAGGTTCAATTTCAAAGACTTTTTTGTCTAAGGTAATTTCGCCTAAAGCTTCACCTGTTGTGCTTAATATTTTCTTTGCCATTTTCTTTTTTCCTTTTGCTTTCCGTCAACCCCTTTTCGATTTCTCGATTTTATATGGCTGAAGCGGCTTATTGTATCGTCTTAATTACTAGTTCCATTTTGTTCTGCTTGGAGTGATTGTTACCAATCTGCCTTCGCATCCCGGAACAGAACCTTTAATCAATACTAAGTTGTTATCAGCATCAACTTTAACTAATTTCAACTTAGTAATTGTAACTCTTTCGTTACCCATGTTACCGGCCATTCTTTTGCCTTTGATAACACGTGAAGGAGTTGTACCTGCACCGATTGAACCGGGTTCTCTGTGATTCTTAGAACCGTGTCCCATTGGTCCTCTTCCAAAGTTATGTCTTTTAACTGTACCTTGGAAACCTTTACCTATAGAGTGACCTACGACGTCAACTTTTTGAATGTTATCGAAAACTGATAAATCAATTTGTTGTCCTACTGTATAAGCTGACGGATCGTCTACTCTGAACTCTTGTAAGTGTCTGTAATTTTCAAGATTATTTTTCTTGAAGTGACCGATTTGAGCCTTTGTTAAGTGTTTTTCTTTAGCTGCAACAGTACCAACCTGAACTGCATTGTAACCGTCAGTTTCAACTGTCTTAACTTGTGTTACTACAATCGGATCAACCTTTATTACAGTAACCGGAACTGCCAAACCTTGTTCATCAAAGATTTGAGTCATTCCTAACTTTTTACCTATTACACCAAGTGTCATAATTTTTCTACCTTTCCGATATAACCATAAATATCCTTACGGCAAGGCAATCATTATTGCTATTTATAATTACATCATTCTTGCGAGCGCTACTAATACCTTTTGAGACTTACGCCTCACGCCTGTTAAAGACGTTGTAGTTCACATTATCTGCATAATGCTTAATTTCAAAAAACTGATTTTTAATGTTCGGCTTGTGATTAAATTCACTGTCGGAATTGATTAAAGTTTAACTTCAATATCAACGCCTGCAGGTAAATCCAATCTGCTGAGTTCTTCAGTAGTTTGTTGTGTAGGTTCGTATATGTCGATAATTCTCTTGTGAGTTCTTAATTCAAAGTGTTCACGAGATTTCTTATCAACGTGTGGTGAACGAAGTACACAATAAATACGTCTTCTTGTAGGCAAAGGAATAGGACCTGCTACTTTTGCGTCTGTTCTCTTAGCTGTTTCAACAATCTTTTCAGCAGATAAATCTACTAATTTATGTTCATAAGCCTTTAAACAAACTCTGATTCTTTGTCTTTTTGCTGTAGTTGCCATTTCTTTTTCCTTTATTTAACTGTGCTTTTACGCACCCTACTTTTACTGTTCCGAAGATTTCAAAACATTGCTGTTTTTATTTCTCCGAGCGGTTTTCCCGCTTGCTATAATTTAAACTTTGCTATTTATATTCATAATTTAGTCTTGATTATAGCAGTATAATCGTATAATAAACAAATTTTATAGTCAACGGTGGAATATAAAAAGTTTTTCCGTTTTGTAATAAATCTTTATAATTAAGTGATATTTTTGTTTTTAAGAATATTTATCAGCAAAATTTTTCGAAATTATTTTAAAAATTTATAATAATACATGTAATATTAATTATAATCCCATATATTTGATTGATTTATTAATAATAAATATAAATTACTTTACAAATATGACGTTAATTTTATTAACCACCCGTATATTGTAAAGGATATTTAACATGAGTATGAATGAAGATTGTCTGCTAAATTACTTATCTAAGCCTGATGAACTGGCTTATACAACCGAAATTTTAAAATTAGCCAACAAATTAATAGAAAGAAAGTTTATAAAGAGCCAAGTTTCTGATAAAATAAAATTAGTATATTCTAATAAATAATTAAAATATAGTTGTTTATGTATTTATTTTGGATTTACAAAGTATAAAAGTTAAATAATATTTGTGGGGTGGGTGTATTGGATAATAATACTAATAATATTAATGAGAACAACGATAACAAAAAAGAAAAGATATTTAACAGACTGGCATACTTTTTGATAACGGCATCGATTTTATTTGCGATACTTTTACTTGCAAATAACAGCCTTATATCAAATTTTTTCAATGATTCGGAAAACAAATCATTCGATTACAGACAATCTCTGTTAGTAAAGCACAGACATTTAAAACCGAATAAAGATATTGTAATAATCGCAATAGATGACGGGAGTTATGAATACATATTGGATAAATACGGGGAATGGCCAATCTCGAGAGCCGTTTATTCTAAGATTATAGAACGTGTTGAAGCAGATAATCCGAAAGCTCTTATTTTCGATTTAATGTTTATTAAATCATTCAAATCAAAACCTGCAGAAGATGCGCTCCTCGCAAAAACGATGAGTAAATATGACAACATTTATACTGCAATAAACTTTGACTCTCAATCCCCTGATGTGAGAAAACCTGCAGTTTTGCCGTCAAGGATGGCAGTAAACGTTGAAAACGATACAGGGAAAGCAGATATTGAAGGTTACTTCGGGTACCCTAACTGCAGAACTATTTTATCCGAAATATTGGATTCCAACGTAAAAGTCGGAATGATTAATATAAATCGTTCCCCTGACGGAATCATAAGACAAGTTCCTGTTTTCGCATACTACAACGGGAAATATTATCCGCACCTGACATTGCTTGCGGGTACAACAATTTTAAACAACGGTGTTCCTATAAAAAATTATAAAATTGATAAACATGCTAACCTTATAGCAAATGCTATAAAAATACCTTTAACAAATACTGGGGAAGTCGTACTTAACTGGTACGGACCTTCTATGCGGACATACAGAAACATTCCGTTCCATAAACTTATAAAATCAATAAACGGCGACAGCTCTATTGAAAATTATAATTTTAAAGACAAAATCGTCCTCATCGGAACAACGGCATCAAGCCTGTTTGATACCAAAAGTGTACCTATAGATAAGATATATCCGGGGGTTGAAATCCACGCAACATATATGAATAACCTTCTTGATAATTCGTTTATCAAAAAATCAACTCCGTTTACAAATGCGGTAATCATATTATTGTTAGTATTTGCGGTAAGCTTTATTGTGTTTAAATCATCCTCCGCGGTTATCGCAACGACATCAACTGTTCTGTTGTGTGCAGCATACAACCTTGCAACATATTATGTCATGAGTTTGTTTAATCTGTGGATACAGGTTGTGGTGCCGCTCTTTGTAGTACTGTTAACGTTTGCGATATCATATCTTGCGAAATACCTTCTCAAATCAAAAGATTTCGAATATCAATACAGACTGGCTACAACAGACGGGCTCACGGAATTGTATAACCACA
Organism: Cyanobacteria bacterium UBA7753; assembly: GCA_002481545.1. Classification (GTDB taxonomy): domain Bacteria; phylum Cyanobacteriota; class Vampirovibrionia; order Gastranaerophilales; family Gastranaerophilaceae; genus UBA2883. The sequence goes on from DLEF01000029.1 coordinate 75,119, forward strand.
GATATTTCCAAGACGCACTCAGAAAACAGATTGATATGTCCAGACGTTATGAACATGAGTTTTCATTGATTATTCTTGATATCGATTTCTTCAAGAAATTCAATGATACATACGGGCACCAAGTCGGGGATAGCGTTCTCAGAACAGTTGCTCATGTATTAAAGAAAAACACACGTGCAACGGATTACGTATGCAGATACGGCGGGGAAGAAATGAGTATAATCCTTCCTCAAACAGCAAAAGAAGAAGCTATTATAAACGCTCAAAGAATTTGCGACGCGGTTGCACATACTCCGCTCAAGGTTAACAATACAACAGAAGTTAATATAACAATCAGCCTTGGAGTTTCAACATTCCCATACGACGGAGACTCTCCGCAAAAGATTATTGAAAAGGCCGATAAAGCACTGTATTATGCGAAAGAACACGGCAGAAATCAGGTAGGAATACTCAACGATAACGAGTAATTTTTGTACAATATAAAGAAAAAAAATAATGGAAAAAGTTAAAATAATAGGCGGAGGGCTTGCAGGCTCAGAGGCGGCTCTCCAACTGGCAAAAAGAGGAATAGAGACAGAGCTTTACGAAATGCGTCCTAAAAAAACAACAGGGGCACATGTGACAGGGGACTTTGCAGAGTTTGTATGTTCAAACTCGCTTGGCTCATTTGATGTAACAAACGCAAGCGGACTTCTCAAAAAAGAGATGGAAATATTAGGCGGAGAGTTGATAAAAATCGCCTACGATTGTGCTGTACCTGCGGGGAATGCTCTCGCTATAGACAGAAACATGTTCTCTCAAACGGTTACAAATAAAATAAAATCTAACGATAAAATAACCGTTATAAACGATGAAGTAACAGAAATCCCTGACGGAAACGTCATTATAGCATCAGGGCCGCTAACAAGCGAACCGCTCACGGAATCTATAAAAGCATTTACAAAATCAGATAATTTGCACTTTTTTGATGCAATAGCTCCAATTGTAGAAAAAGACAGCATCAATTTTGATATAGCATTTTACGCAAGCAGATATGATAAAGGGGAAGCCTCTTATATAAACTGCCCGATGAATAAGGAACAATACGAAAGATTTTATAATTATCTGATTAACGCTCCTAGGATTGAACTAAAAGAGTTTGAAAAAGATGCGAAAGTATTTGAAGGGTGTATGCCGATAGAAGTTATGGCATCAAGAGGAGTTGACACTTTGCGCTTCGGCCCGATGAAACCGGTAGGACTCGTAGACGAAAGAACAAATGAAATAAATTATGCGGTGGTTCAATTAAGACAGGATAACTCGGCAAAAACGCTTTATAACCTTGTAGGGTTCCAAACAAATCTAAAATGGGGTGCCCAAAAAGAGCTCCTTTCTCTCATTCCGGGGTTAGAGAATGCAAATATTATGCGCTACGGAGTTATGCACAGAAACACATTTATAAATTCTCCTGCAGTATTAAACCCGACACTGGAGAGCCGTCAGAGAAAAGGACTGTTTTTCGCAGGGCAAATTACAGGAACGGAAGGGTACACAGAATCTATCGCAACAGGGCTCCTCGCGGGGATAAACATGGCAAGAGAATTGAATAATGAAGTGCTAATTGAGCTCCCGACAGAGACAATGCTCGGAGCGTTAACACATTATATAACCGAACCCGAACAAAAACATTTTCAACCAATAAATTCTAATTGGGGAATAGTAAAGGAAATGGACATACCTCGTAAAATCAGAAAAAATAAAAAAGAAAAGAATAAGATATTATCCGACAGATCCATTACAGTTTTGACAGAACTGACAAATAATGAATAAATGTTATAAAAGATTCTTCGCACATAATTGGGGGAATGTGCTCAGAATGACAGTAAAGTAAAGCTAATCAATTACGTCTCGGTACGAAACATCGCACCCTACTCTTTTTCGCGGAGCGGTAATTACGCATTATGCATTACGAATTACGAATTACGAATTTTCTTGTAATTACTTCTCGCTCGTAACTGTCATTCAGGTGACTATCGTCAACCTTCATTTCGTTTCTCGCTCCCCGAGGCTACGCTCGTCCGTAATTACGCTATTTCCCTATCGCCCACCTGAA
>DLEF01000071.1 GCA_002481545.1 Cyanobacteria bacterium UBA7753
AGGTTCCAAAAGTATAATATTTCCCTTTCCAAAATAAACCAGTTTAAGGAGCTATGGGCAAAGCGGACCATTGATGATGGCAAACTTTATTTTTGCTATGACTCGACAAATACAAATTCTCAGGCAGAGGGAGTTTTTCTTGTCCAAAAGGGGCACGCAAAAGATGATCCATCTCTGAAGCAGGTGAACACTGACTACGTTGTGCGCCAGAGAGACGGACTTCCTGTGACTTTCACTGCCTTTCCCGGATCTATTGTGGATATGGCTGAGGCAACGGAGATGCTCGGATTTTTTGATAATCTGATAGATAAGAGCAAGCATCTGTCAATTACCATGATCTGCGATCGCGGGTATATCTCTGAAGATAACGTGGTTCAGATGGATGATGCAGGGATCAATTTTCTTCTGATGCTGAAACGCAGGGTGTCTGTTACAGAGAACCTGCTTGACAAGTATTCAGTCACTGTCCGTTCCTCAGCACATTATCTTCCTGACTCAGACCAGTATGGCATGACGGTAACCGGCCATCTTTTTAACGGCGACACCAGGACAAGGTACTTCCACATTATTTGGACATCAGATCTCGAAAAGGCGAACCGCAAGCAGTTCTTCCAGGAACTGGCTGCAAAGGAAAAAAGGCTGAAGAAAATCATAGAGCGGAAGACGCAGCTGACCTATGACGAAATGTACTCTTACGCAGACTTTTTCGATATCACTGCGACAACAGCGGGCAATGTTCCGGTCAAGGTTAGAGGCCGCAAAAAAGCAGCCACTGAGTTAGAGGAAAAGCAGTCATATGTTATCGATTCTGCAGTCAGAAACATAGAAAACATTGATTTCAGCACGAAAAAGCTCGGATTCCGGATTCTTGTATCGTCAGAAAAAATGGACATTTGTGAAACTATTGAGGCGTATTCCAAACGGGATTGCGTGGAAAAAGTCTTTATGGCACTTAAAAGCTTCTTAGGCATGGAGAAAATCGGAGTAGACAGCGAAGATTCCACCCATACCAAAATGCTAATCTGGTTTGTTGCGGCGATACTTCATTCGTTGGTTTTTAATCGCACTGCAGAACTAAGGGAAGAAGACAGAAAGAACTTTACTGTCCCTTCAATTATTGACTTGCTTGAGGAGATTTCTGCTGACAAGAACCTTAACACTGGAAAGTATAAAAGACGGTTCAGGCCTATAAAGAAGCAAAATTGCATTATGAAAAGTCTTGGGCTGACAATAGACAAAATTGACTCTTACATCAGCGAACTTTAGGTCAATTTTTGACCAATAAAGGCGCTAGGGTGTATTTTTGGGAAAAGTTAAGGATACCCTCAAATACAGTGCTTTAAACACAGCATTTTGTTTTAAAAATAGCCTTCTTAGTCATTTTTCAGGCTTTAATTGACGCTTTCTACGGTGTTTGTCGTACTGATGTAATGTCTTATCCAACTTGAAAATTTAAGCATCTGAAGAATTGTAGTTTCAAAGTGATTATCCCATAATCTGATTGCACCTGAATATTTGTCTCCACCATAGTTCTTTGAATTCCGCAAATTTATTTCTAATTTCTAACTGATACCCCGCCATTAGTAAACAGCTGAAATACTTCATATATTATTAAAGTAATCAATAATCGCACCATCATAATGACCATTACACTGTTGTAAATTTAGACAATGATCAGATCTTATAAGGCAAGGCTGTAATTTCATATCCGTTGTTAATCGCATAGCGGCTACACCTTCAACACATAGATGTTTTTGAGAACAGGATTCGCATATATTCATGTAACCAAATTTCCCTAGTTCATTTTTTTTCAAGTTGACGTTCAATCCATTTCCTAGCACGATATTGTCGGAATCTATGCTATACGGGTTGTGATGTATACTTTTGTGAATAACACCAAATTTTTTATGCAACAACTCTTCAATTTCTTTCATGCTGTAATAATAGAGATTATTACCTTCTAAAGACGACAAGTTCAAGAAATTGAGAACGTCAATCCTTATATTCGAAAAACCTGATAACCAATCGATCAAATCATATAGATCATCTTCATTTACACCTTTTTTGATTACGTAATTTATTTTATTTATATACCCTCGCAATAACAACTGTTGCAGATTATTTCGCATACGATGCCAAGTTACGCTATTAGACTTAGTATTTTCCAAAAAAAATTGTTCGCCAAAACCATGTACAGATATATTCAATCGTTTTAGACCATTTTCAATCAAAGTTTCGTAATGCGAAATTTTTGCTGTACCGTTGGAAACCATGGATAAATCAACATCTGGGAAATTACGAGATAAATTACTTACTAAAGCAACAATATCACCGTACATTACAGGTTCCCCGCCGATTAGTTTTACTTTTCTTATCCCCGCTCCAATACATGCGCTTATTATCTTGTATAAAACAGTAGCAGGCATTTCGTTATATATTTTTTGACCTTCTTTATGACAACCCTCGCAATTAAGATTACAGGCATTTGTACATATAACGCGTAAATACCCAATATTATGCCTTCGCATTTATCTTTCCACCTTTTTAAATACGACTTTACCTTTCAGCAATTTTTCCAGCATAAACCAATTTGGTCCAATTCCTTTTAATGCTATCGCCAATGGTAAAGTGAGCCAATCTCGTACACGAACTTCAATTCTGTCAGACAAAATCAAATGTGATATAATGGGAACTACATATGAATAAACAACAATAATACCAATTAGAACAAGCGATAAAATTGTGTATTCGTTTATCACTGACAGAAACAAACTGATGATCATTGCCAAACTTGCAAATGCCCAACATATTTGACTCCAATATCCATCTAATAATTGGACAAAAGCCTTAGTTTTGAAGTGCGCATGTGACCATTTGTACGCTCCGTACAAATTCATGCAACCGCCAAACCAACGCTTATGTTGATTTATGAGTTGACCTATTTCTTGAGGCACATCATCATTGCAAAATTCTTTAAGAGGAGAAATTTTTTTATTAGACATTCCTAACCTATAGCCTAACTGTATACCGTCCGTAATTTCAAACTCAGGAAATTTAAATTTTTGATACGTTTCTAATCTTAAAAATTCACCATGTCCAATCAGATAAATATTTTCGTTAAATAATTCATCTTTACTTGTTTTAGCATATTTTATCCATGACGGCAATTCCCGTATTACAGTCCAAGTTGTCTGATAGAGCGCATTGGCAACCAATATGGGGTTTTTACCTTCGAAGGCCATACGATTAGCAGCCCTAACAAAATGCACAGGCTGTTGACAGGCAACTATATTTTCGTTTTTTGAAAAAATTCGATTTACCTCTTGTAATGTCTCTGCCGATGGAAGGGAATCCGCATCATATACTCCTATATAATCTAGATTTTTTAAGGGATATTTGTCTTTAAAGTATTCCACAGCGTAATTTAATTGAGTTGCTCTGTCACCCTGCAATTCATCTGCCTCGCAGAAAAAAATATCTTGAATATTCTTATCCTCAAATGATTGTTCAGAAATCCATTTTTCGACAACTTCTCGCGTGCTAAGTACATTTTCTTGCTTTTTTTCTCTGGTCGTTCCCGCTATTGCAATATAAAGTTCTATGTCTTTTAAATTCATAGACAAAAAGTGCAACAAAGTATTACCTATTACCGATTGTTCCCTAATAACCGGAATTAAAATCAACATTGAACACGAACTGCCTACAGTATTGGTAACTTTTTGTCTGAGATAAGCATGCACGACAGCTATATTAAAAAAATATTTCAGCAATTTTAACATTGCAAAAGAGCAAATGACTACTACAAAAATCAGGGCCATCATAAAACCTCGCTTGTCATATAATTTTTTATTTCTATTTTGTCGGTTACACTCCATTTTTGTTTTGCGGCGTATTCCCTAAACAATAAATTACATGAATCGCACATAATGCGAACCTTATGTAGTTCTTCTTTAATATCATCAAAAGTAAGGTTCGGTTTGTATATATCAATTCTACCGTCAACATCGTTTAGATGGGTTCCGAAAGTAGCATTAAAATATCGTATGTATGCTATTATATAACAAACATAAAGTGCTCCGTCATAAAGATTAGGACAGGCACAATGGTGTTCATTTATAAACCTTGCGTGACCTGTCCTTTCATCCAACGGACAAAAAAATTCTGTGATAGGTCTAGTGCAGGTTACTGTTATCCCTTGTGACAAAAGCAGATCAACAATCTTATCAATTTTGTTAAACATCGGAGGATAAACTGATATGTCAACTCCTATGTTATATTTTTTCAGTGCACTCATTAATGCATCGTTTGCATTTTGAAGTAGAATTCCATTAGTAGCTATATTTATTTCCGCCAAAGGATAAATTTCTCTAGTCATCTTTAGATAACTGACAAGTTCTGGATTTAACAGAGGTTCGCCGCCAAGTATCCTGATAGTATCTATATATGGAACAATAGATTTTAGCTTTGTAAAATCCCTCTTTACATAATCAAATATAGGGAATTTATTTTGTTTAACTAATGGTGCAAAATGAAGGCAGCCCTTACAGTTCAAGTTACAATTATCAGCAACATGATATTCTATATATGGTATACGATGATAATTTTGAAATCTATATAATCTATTGGTATTACCTGTAATCATAAATTCATTTGAAGCGATTAAAATATCATTTATTGCAACTTCCATATTTAGCAATATTTTTACTTTCGCCTTTAAAGTTTCAATGCGAGGCGTATCGCAAATGATAAATGCGTCTATTAATCTTTTTTTATAAAGATCAACAGCACGATAGAGCGAATTTACAGTTATATTTAAGAATTCACTGTTATCATATCCGCACAAGGTGCTGTTTGTATAAAGCCCATCTATTCTAATATCCTCCATATTCGCAAAAGCAGGATATAATCTTTCCGCATTAGCAAACTCCAATAGAACCTTCATTTAAGGTATCCTCTCATACTATATTTTTGACATAGTAAATCGAAGTTCATCGTAAATTTCTCCGATATTCTTGTCTTTTGTATCGATTTTTTTTACCCCAGGATATTGAGTCCAATAGTCAACATATCTATTGTATTCATATTCATACCATGAGCGTGTTTCGGTCATATCACGTCCATTATCTTTTTCACACCTATCACATAAAGTTTGATAGTCTGCATCCAAATAAATAACACAATCGACTTTTATATTATTACTCTCATTGAATAACCTATCATATTCTTTGGTTAAATTTTCGTACTTGTAGAAATGAAAATAGTAAGATGATTCCTCTATTGAACGTACTACAATCCCGTCATGTCTGCTTTGTTTTATAACATTATTGTTTTCGTTGATAAATTTTAAATACCAAGATTCATATTTGAGAAAATCTTCTTTAATTTTTAAATCAAAGTTATCTCGTGGCAATTCAAAACCGTCAAAAACTATAAGTTCACCTTTAGCCTTAGCAAAATTAAACAGCGTAGATTTGCCCACACCATGAGGCCCAACTATAAGCGCAATCTTCCCCATAATTCATACCTTAATCCTATTACTCCTAATCCTTAAATTTATTTCATGCTCTTTCTCAATCATATACTGTAAATTTTTTCCTTTCGTCAAAGCCAACGCCACGTTTGAAGTAATTGGATGACAAAGATCCAAATTTTGAGCATAATACTCCGCTAAAGGACTTCCGGGAAATATAGCCATACACTGAAAAGCACTAAACTCCGTTGGTAGATTTAACGCAAAGTTTATATCATATTCAATTTCGTCTTCCGTTTGCTCCGGGAATCCAAACATAAATAGTGCTCCAGTTTTTATACCTATTTCTTTGCAATCATTGTAAAATGAAAGAACAGATTCTTCTTTGAGTTTTTTATTAATCCACTTGTTCCACTTTGGTGTCATGGTTTCTATGCCACACCAAATTCCTCGACAACCCGCTGCATACATAAGTTCCAATGTCTCTCTTGACAGTTCTGCCCGACTCTCACATTCCCATGGCAATTTACCATCAAACTCATCTATCATTTTTTTGCAGAAAATACGCAAATAGTTCTTATCGGCAGTAAAGTTATCCTCGCGAAAACTGATAGACTTGGCACAATATTTATCAACAAGTTCGTGAATTTCAAGTATTACTTTGGCTATGCTTCTATGGCGATAAAGCTTGAAATAATTCGGTTTGCTACAAAATTTACAAAAAAATGGACAGCCTCGACTGCTAAACAAAGAATAACACGGCATTTCGTTTAACAATGCGCCTCGGTTGCTATACAAATTTAATTCCATTAAACTTCGATCAAGGATTGGTTGGTCAATATCAGAGAGTATGCTAATCCCGTTAGCTGAGTTTTTTCCATTATGCCAAATTCCAGGTACTGATATGTTTTGCAATCCATTTATACCTGATTTTTCAAGAACAGATAACGCCAAGTCAAATATTTCTTCACCTTCACCGCTTAACAAAAAGTCAAAAACATGCTCCATTGCAACTTGATTTGCGCATAACGTCACATGTATTCCGCCAGCAAAGCATAAGCAACCTATATCAGCCTTCAATTTCCTGGCGCAAGAAATCGATGTTTCTATATTGAGGGACGTGCATGAGAATCCAATTATGTCCGGCGAGAAATTCTTTATCTCCCAAACCAATTGGTCGAGAGTGTAATGATGGAGGAATTGATCAAAAATTTTTACTGAGTGACCTTTGTTCTTCGCTATAGTACCAATCGAACATAATCCCAATGGTGGATTTGATTCAAATAAAGAAAAAACGCCTGCTTCATAGTTGGTGAACACTTCATCAATATGACAAAATACTAACGCTATTTTGAACATTTAGGACTCCTTTAAATCGAATTAAACCTAAATCGTAACTTTTATGACTCAATTCATATACCTAATCGAAAATTAATCAATTAGTCCTTGGAGAAGCTTGCAAGGCAAGGGTTTAGAGAGAAAAAAGCATGATTTTCCTTATAATGAAATTAACAAAAAACAATCAAAAAAGGAGTAATCATGCCT